>NZ_JAVRMB020000293.1:0-4921 GCF_031844845.1 Endozoicomonas sp. | reverse complement strand
TCGCTCCCGATAAAAAGGAGCAACAGAAAAAGAAGCTGGAAAACGTTGATCTCAAACTGGAAGGGCGCGATCAGCGCTGGCTTGAGAAAGTTGCCAGAGCCCCGCATCAGGAGCCCTGGAGTGTCACCATTCTCCAATACGCATGGACCGCTGGCCCTGTCACCCTGATGGCCGCCTACTTCGGCTACTATTTTGCCTACGGCGTTATGATGCCCCTGGAAAGAGCATTTTACTTTCTGGGCTATTCAGTCATTGCGGTCGCCCTGGGTGTTGGTTACCGCCTGTTTCATAACATGACCCATGGACGACAACAGGCAAATGAACGGATAACCCTGTTAAGCCTGATCGACCAGATTCCTGAACTGATCTACCAGGTCCGTGATCTGGGCCAGGTCAATATGACCGAAGAGCAGCGACGCATTCACTCTGCCGGTATCCTGCTACGTAAACTGGATCTTGGCCCTGAATGGGTGTCCACGGCCATTGAAGACCTGACCGGTAACCAGCAGCTGGCAAAGCAGGCAGAACGGATTGAAATTTTTCGCCGTGCTGGTCTTTACAACCGGATGCAGGACATTATTGAAGAGGCCAGGGAAGAAGCGGATAAAGCCTTTCAATCCCTGAACGAACATCACCCAAGGACCGCCGAGGCACTTAAGAAACGTCTTAATGGCATTGTTGCCCTGCCACACCATGGACAAAAACGAGAGCCCCTGTTTATCGAACGAATTCTTTCCGCTATTGAAGAAGGCAATGAAAATCTGATGACCCTTCACGATGTGGAGGAGATGCTGACGCTCTGCTTCGAGCTGATCTGTGGCCGGGAAATCGCTTACCTGAAGATTGAGTATACCGGTCACTGGGACCTGGCAAGAGCCCTGGACAAACTGGAGGAAGAACGTAACGATCTTCGCATCAGCCGGGCACGGGTATACTCGCGCCTTAAGGCATTAACCACTTACCTGAATAATATCGGTATACCATCAGAGATTGGCAGTGGCAATGGGTTGAGTACCCACAAGCTACTGGCCATTGCCACTAAATCCCTGGACACCCTGAGCTTGCAGGTTCGGGAGGCTCGCCAGTTAACACTCTCTTTACAAAAGAAGCCCGGCCCTCAGAAAAAAGGGGCGAAAAAGCACCTGCTGACACTTTCCACGAAAAGCCAGCAGCTGGAAAAAGCATTACAGATTTACAATGAAAGCCATCGGGCCTACCTGAAACAGGGGCGGGACAGTCTCCTGTTGAAGCGTGCTTTGAAAAACTGGCAGAAACTCTCCAGTAAATATCAGCATCAAAATAATGAAAACCTGAAACGAAGCCTGACTATCTCCGAACAGACTTTTTTTCTGGATGATGAGGATAAGGCGGAAGTTACCCAGCGTATCCGACAATACCTCAGGGAATCTCCCGATCTACAAAAAAACAGACATGAAAATAGTCAGGATGACGCCTCTGTTCCAGATGCCGGACAATACCTGACAGAAGCCTGTGCCCGGGATATTGCCATAGAGATTGCCACCATTCTTGATCCTTACATCCATCTTCATGACCCACAGATTCAGCGGGCGATCGACAGTGCCAATGCCATCAGTCTGGCGAATATAGAACCGGGCATGAGCGCCAGAACCAAAGCGGCATGGGGAGAAGCCATGGCCAGTGCCGTGGAAAAAAACCTGGCCACAAGCGCTGAAAAACTGGCTCAGAATCTGATTCGTTATTATCGGGTGCCACTGAGCGATCAGACCATCAATTTTCTGGTCAAAACCTATAATGCCAGCCTTGAACGTCTTCAGTTCATTGCCCGTTATGAAACCCCGCTGAGTGCCAGTTATTCACTGGATAATGTCTCGTCCATAGAAGTTCCCCAGCCCAGAGAAAGCTGGCAGATTGACCTTTATAACGCCAAAAAAACCATGAGCCGAGTGAGTATTAAAGGGATAGTCTGAACCCGATGGTCCGATAATTATTGCCACCCGTAATATCCGTTAAAACCGGTGCTGTAATAATACCCGTTTTGAACCACAGCGAATGCGGTATACCGAAATACACCTATACCAGCAATAAGAGTACTATCGGTCGTTAATTTTTCATCAGGCATGGTTCCTGCACAAGACGCTCTGATTCAGCGTGCAACCCTTTTTTATCCGGTAACCTCAATATGGATGATTACCAGACAGAAACCCGGGTTCTGGCTGAAACCGGAGTTAGGTCCTAAGATGCAGTGGTCAGGCGAAGCTAATAATCTATCTGTGGAGGAGTCTTATGATTCTGGAAGAAGTCATAGAACTCTCGCGCTTTCAGTTTGCGATTACTGCGCTCTATCATTTTCTATTCGTGCCACTGACCATTGGCATGACCTTTATCCTTGCCATTATGGAGTCCGTCTATGTCATGACGGGCAAACAAATCTATAAAGACATGACCCGATTCTGGGGCAAACTCTTTGGCATCAACTTTGCCATCGGCGTGGCCACCGGTCTCACCATGGAATTTCAATTTGGTACTAACTGGTCCTATTTTTCCCACTACGTTGGCGATATCTTTGGCGCGCCCCTGGCCATTGAAGCGCTCATGGCCTTCTTTCTGGAATCCACCTTTGTCGGCATGTTCTTCTTTGGCTGGGATCGCCTTAACAAGGTTCAACATCTGGCCTGTACCTGGCTGATGGCCATTGGTACCAACCTGTCGGCACTCTGGATTTTGATTGCCAACGCCTGGATGCAAAACCCCATCGGGGCCGAATTCAACTTTGGAACCATGCGCATGGAAATGACCAGCTTCGCCGACCTGGTGTTTAACCCGGTGGCTCAGGTTAAATTCATTCACACCGTCGCTGCCGGTTATACCACTGGTGCCATCTTCGTTCTGTCCATCTCTGCTTACTATATGCTCCAGAACCGGGACATCGCTTTTGCCCGTCGCTCTTTTGCGGTAGCGTCCGGGTTTGGTCTGGCGGCGATTCTGTCGGTGATCATGCTGGGTGACGAGTCCGGTTATGAACTGGGGGATGTTCAGGAAGTCAAACTGGCCGCTATTGAAGCCGAATGGGATACCCACCCGGCACCGGCCAGCTTTACCGTGATCGGGATTCCTGATCAGGAAAACATGGAAACCGATTACGCCATCAAAATCCCTTACCTGATGGGCATTATTGCCACCCGCTCACTGGACGAACAGGTGACCGGCATCAAAGATTTAATCGAAGGCAAAATCCCCCGTATCAAAAACGGCATGATAGCTTATGAACTGCTGGAAAGACTGAAAGCAGGGGAAGACACGCCCGAAAACCGCGCCGCATTTATGGAAGTCGTGGACGACCTGGGTTATGGCTTACTACTGACCCGTTACACCGATGATATTCCATCCGCTTCCGATGCCATGGTCCGCCAGGCAGCGGAAGACGCCATCCCAGCCGTATTGCCGCTGTTTTTTGCGTTCCGTATTATGGTGGGCTGCGGCTTCCTGATGCTGCTGTTACTGGTCACCGCCTTTGTTAAAACAGCACGTCGCAGTGAATATAAGAGCCGTTTCTTCCTGAAGCTTTGTTTGTGGGCTCTGCCACTGCCATGGATCGCCAGTGAAATGGGCTGGTTTGTGGCTGAATTTGGACGACAGCCATGGTCTATTTCCGGCATCCTGCCCACCTATCTGTCGGCGTCAACCCGAACCGTCACCGACCTTTACCTCAGTATTGCCGGTTTCACGCTGTTTTATGGCATCTTTGCCGTTATCGAAATCTGGCTCATGGTGAAGTACTGCAAACTGGGTCCCAGCAGCCTGCATACCGGTCGTTACCACTTTGAGCAACAAAAAACCCTCCAGGAAAACGCATAAGGAGCAATGACCATGGATTATGAAGTTCTCCGATTTATCTGGTGGGTACTGATCGGTGTCCTGTTTATCGGTTTTGCCATTTTGGATGGCTACGACCTGGGCACCGCCAACCTGCTGCCATTCATGAGCAAAAACGACACTGAACGTCGAATCATGATCAATGCCGTTGCCCCCCACTGGGATGGCAATCAGGTGTGGCTAATCACCGCCGGTGGTGCACTGTTTGCCGCCTGGCCAACGGTTTATGCCACCGCATTCTCAGGTTTTTACTGGGCAATGGTACTGGTGCTTTTTGCCCTGCTGATTCGCCCTATGGCCTTCGACTATCGCTCCAAATTACCCGATCCGCGCTGGCGTAATGCCTGGGACTGGGGGCTGTTTTCCAGTGGTATCGTACCGTCCATTGTCTTTGGCGTGGCCTTTGGTAATATTTTTGTCGGTTTTGGCTTCGAGTTTGATGGCTATATGCGCTCCAGCTTTACCGGCTCCTTCTTTGACCTGCTCAACCCGTTCTCGCTGCTCTGCGGTATTGTCAGTGCCTCCATGCTCACCATGCAGGGTGCCGTCTGGCAAAAAATGCGCGCCGGCGACCCCATTCGCCAACGTGCGTCCATCGTCGCCCGTTATGCCGCGATACTGACCCTGGTCACCTTTGCCATTGCCGGCTTCTGGGTTTCCCAGATTGATGGTTATTACATCACCAGCATTCTGGACACCAATGGACCGTCTAACCCGCTGACCAAAACCGTTGTCGTCAGTGAAGGCATGTGGCTGAACAATTACCGTCTGTATCCGATCATGATGATCGCCCCGGTTCTTGGTTTCCTGGGCACTATTGGCGTCATGATCTTCTCAGGAACCAGGCAGGACGGTTTGAACTTCATCTTCTCATCACTGACACAGGCCGGGATTATCATGACCGCAGGCTTCAGCCTGTTCCCGTTTGTGCTGACCTCCAGCACTCATCCATCGCTCAGCCTGACCCTGTGGGATGCCACCTCCAGCTTTATGACGTTGGCTATTATGAGCGTCGTTGCTGCCGTGTTTGTTCCCACCATTCTTGGCTATACCACCTGGTGCTTCT
>NZ_JAVRMB020000292.1:0-9241 GCF_031844845.1 Endozoicomonas sp. | reverse complement strand
TCTGTGGTTGGGTCCTGGCGCTACCACGCAGGACCCACAGGGCCTAAAAGCGTGGGAGCGAGGAGGGTTTTGCGACAACCGCCTTCGCGAGGATGTCGGTCGGGGGGTGTTTTGCCCTTTTGCGACACCCTCGAAGGCGGGAATCCATCGCGAGCAATAGATCCTCGCCTTCGCGGGAATGACGGGTACCTGTTTAATTCCCCCTTTTACAACAACCTATTACAACAACCTATTACAAGTGTGGAAACGAGAGCCACAAAAATTATGATCCAGACACACTACCGTAAAGACGATTTTTTTCTTCCCGACCTTGGATCCGGTCAGTCCGTCTTTATGCTGGTGTTAATCTCAGAACTGTTTGTCCTGGTTCAGGTGCTGGCACTCCCCAGTGAGATTCCATTCAGCTGGACACGGCTGGCTATGCTGTCACTGTTCGTTCAGTGGATTGTGCTTTCCAGCAGCGCCTTTCTCTACCTGGCTCGCCCATTCCTGAGAAAGCTCCCTATCTGGCAATCGGTCATAATTTCCCTGCTGGGTGTTCAGATTATTACTCTGATACTGACCCTGCTCGCCCAGATTATCCTGACCCCCATGCATTTTATGCCGGACTGGCAAGAGGTGAGCCGGAATCTACTGGCAGCACTGATCATCTCAGCCATGCTACTGCGCTATTTCTACATCCAATATGAAGTCGATATACAACAACGGGTTATTCACAATGCTCGCTTTGACTCACTACAGGCTAATATACGGCCTCATTTCCTGTTCAACAGCATGAACATAATTGCCAGCCTGATCCAGATTAATCCCGAAAAAGCAGAGCAGGCGGTGGAAGATCTCTCGGACCTGTTTCGAGCCAGCCTGCAAAATCGAAGCGCAGTAGTGCCTATCCATAAAGAGATCCAGATCAGTGAAAGCTACCTGAGAATTGAGCAGCAGAGGCTTGGGGAACGACTTCAGGTAACGTGGCAAATCAGTGCGCTGCCACAACGGATGACCATTCCGCCTTTTACCCTGCAGCCCCTGGTGGAGAACGCTGTATACCACGGAATACAGCCATTGGAGGAAGGTGGCTGTATCAATATCACCATCAGTGTCAACCATCAAATGGTTCAGATTTCTGTAGAAAATCCGATGCCCTATACAGAGACTATTTCAAAAGGCAACCAGATTGCTCTGAACAATATCCGTTCCCGTTTGGAGATGCTTTACGGAAGCAAAGCCAGCCTGACTACGGATATAAAAGAAAAGTCCGGTTCCAAATGGTTTACTGCGCGGGTTCAATACCCCTACAAGATTGATCACTTACAGACAGGAACCGACCACTGAAACAATGAATGTACTAATTGTGGATGATGAGCCTCTGGCCCGGGAACGGCTGCGATATCTGATTAGCCGGTTTGATAACTTTATGGTACTTGAGCATGAGGCCAGCAATGGTCGGGATGCCATTGAACTGTGCAGCCAATATCAACCGGATATCGTTTTGATGGACATCCGCATGCCGGTCATGGACGGGCTCGAAGCGGCCAGGCACATTAGCACAATGGCAAAGCCCCCTGCGGTCATTTTCTGTACTGCTTATGACAATCATGCGCTGGAAGCGTTTGACGCTCAGGCTGTCGGCTACCTGCTGAAGCCTATTCGCCAGGAAGACCTGAATCAGTCACTGCAACGGGCCAGCAAACTCAACCGCCTGCAACTGGCCTGGCTGAACGATCATCTGCCGGAAGATAAAGAGCAGGGGCATATTGCTGCCAGAACACTCCGCGGTATTGAGCTGGTTCCGCTCAATGATGTTCTGTATTTTATGGCGGATAACAAATATGTAACCGTTTATCACCGCCACGGTGAGGTACTGATTGATGATCCGCTCAAAGAACTGGAAGAGAATCATAACCAGCATTTTGTCCGGATTCACAGAAATGCACTGGTGCGGCGCGATGCCATTGAAAGCCTTTCACGGGATGATAAGGGTCACTGCTTTATTCATCTCAAAGAAGTCTCTGAACGCCTCCCCATCAGCCGCCGCCATGTGCCATTGATCAAGAAGATTATGCAGTCTCTATAGCCAGAGTATTCGTACCTGGCTTCTCCTCCTGAAACTGTCTCTTACGCCCTGTCTGTCGTATCATCCCCCTCAACTTCCTGCCAGTAGCTGACAGGTGCTGAAACTTACTAATAGAAGCCGTCAAACCTGTGAAAACCATTCGCATCGCTACCCGAAAAAGTGCCCTTGCCTTATGGCAGGCAGAATACGTTAAACAACAACTGGAACATCTGCATCCGGGCATTGAGGTAGAGCTGGTAAAAATGACCAGCCTGGGGGACCGGATTCTGGATGCACCCTTAGCCAAGATTGGTGGTAAAGGGCTGTTTGTTAAAGAGCTGGAAAATGCCCTGCTGGAAAATCGTGCCGACATCGCCGTGCATTCCATGAAGGATGTTCCCATGGACTTTCCGGAAGGCCTGGAGCTTGGGGTAATCTGCCCCAGGGAAGACCCCCGGGATGCCTTTGTATCCAACCACTATGCTTCCCTTGATGAATTACCACAGGGAGCGGTTGTGGGGACTTCAAGCCTGCGTCGACAGTGCCAGATTCTGGCTGCCCGCCCGGATCTGACCATCAACTTTCTGCGGGGTAATGTGAACACCCGTCTGGCCAAACTGGATGATGGCCAATATGACGCTATCATTCTGGCGGCTGCCGGACTGATTCGACTGAAGATGGCTGACCGGATCAAAACTTACCTTGATACAGACCTGAGTCTTCCTGCAGCCGGTCAGGGTGCGGTTGGTATTGAGCTGCGACTGGATGATGAAGTCACCAGGCAACTCATCACTCCCCTGCATGATACAGATACCGCAATCCGGGTGGGTGCCGAACGCGCCATGAACAAACGGTTGAATGGTGGCTGTCAGGTACCCATTGGCGGATTTGCGGAACTGAATGGTGACCAGCTGTTTCTGCGAGGACTGGTAGGGAGTCCGGATGGTAAGACCATTTATCGCAGTGAAGTGCAATGTGCTGCCAGTGATTATGAATCTGCCGGCATTCAGGTGGCAGAATCCCTGCTGGAACAGGGCGCTGATCGAATTCTTGCTGAACTGGAGCATCACTGAGATAGATAACGTTACTGTTTTTTCACCACGGAGACACGGAGTTTTTAACCTCGTTCCCACGCTCTGCGTGGGAATGCATACGGAGCTGGCCATATGCCGCAGGGCTTGTTGATACTCCGTAGCCTGAATTGCCATGCAAAGGGTGAGAACAAGGAAACGTTACTGTTTTTCGCCACGGAGACACAGAGACACAGAGTTTTTTAAAAGCTTTTCCTCCGTGCCTCTGTGTCTCAGTGGCCAAACAAGCTTTTTGACTGTCACCGGAAAAGTGGAAATTATTCGGGGACAAATTCTTATCGGGAAAAGGGAAACAATGAATCTGTCGCACATCCGGGCACTGGTTACCCGACCTGAACCACAGGCCCGGGCATTAACAGAGGCGATCAAAAAGGCAAAGGGCCAGGCCTGGTCAATGCCCATGCTCAATATTGATGCTATACCCGAAACGCAGGCCATGCGGGACTGCCTGCTATCGCTGGATCAGTTTGACCGGATCATTGTTACCAGTCGTCCTGCGGCAAAGCTGGGAATGGAATTGATTGAACAGTACTGGCCGCAGCTGCCCATCCACGGCCAGTGGTTTGCCATTGGCAGCAGTACGGCTACCGAGCTTGGACATTACAATGTCAGGGCACAGTTTTCAGAAAACGGGGTTGATAGTGAAGCGCTTCTGGAACTGGATACTTTTAATAATGTGGCAAGCGAGAGATTACTGATCATCAAGGGTGTCGGTGGTCGAGGCCTGCTGGAGGAACAACTGAGTTACTCAGGAGGCAGGGTCCGGGCCCTGGAAGTTTATCAACGTTCCCGTCCAGACTATGAGCGCAATGCTGCCGTAAAAAAGTTGGAAAGCCATTCAATCAATGTCATCCTCTGTGGTAGTGGAGAAACCCTGACAAATCTTGGGTACTACTTACCCATGTCCCGGCGAGCTGACTATCGGCTATTGGTTCCCAGCGAACGGGTAGCAGGACAGGCTCATAACCTGGGTTTCCAACAGGTAATCAATACCCGTGGAGCCAGCAACGAAGTGATGTTGCAGGCATTGGCCCAAATCTGACTTTTTTGAAAAATGAGTGGGCCCCCTGAAGATGTGGTCGCGAAAACTCTCAGAGACAGAAAAACAATCGCGATACTCTCCCGGACAATCCTCTCGAACAATCGGAAGGCCCAAGCGTGAGTGATACAGACCAAAATACCGACCGTTTACCGGAAAAGAAACCTGAAAACGTGCAGCAAGATAGCAGTAAAACACCTGAGAAAGCGTCCAGGCCAGGAAATAAGCCAGCCAGAAAAAGTGACAACAAAGGTAAAGGTCTGGCGGGATTAGCCCTGCTGATATCAGCCTGTGCCCTGGGTCTCAGTGGTTATATTGGCTGGCGTGCCATGCCGCTGGAGCAGAGTCAGCCCATTCTTCGTGAAGGGATGGATCAGCTGCAAACACAGATTGCCCGTCAGCAGGCCAGACTGACTACGGTGGCACAGAATACCTCGACTAACATCGACAACCACAAAGAACAACTGCTTGAGCTGCAGCAACGTGAAGCCAGGCTCCTTTCCCGAACCGATGCACTTTCTGCAAAAGTCAGAGAATTTGAAGGTTCCTCTCGAAATCAATGGCGTATTGCTGAAGTTGAATACCTGCTGCGTCTGGCTAATCAACGGCTGTTAACCGTCAATGATGTTTCGGGAGCCCTGGAGTTAATGGGCAGCGCCGAACAAGTTCTTGAACAGCTGGATGACTATTCTCTATTCCCGATCAGAGAAGCACTGGCAGAAGATATGGCGGTCTTGAAATCCACAACGATACTGAACCAGGAAAGCCTCTGGCTACGGTTGTCGGCAGTGGCTGACCTGATCCCCGAGCTGGTCATTCTTGATGATAGCCATATCGTCGATGCAGCAAGCGCTCTGCCATCTAATGACGCTTCGTTTTCTAATGAGAAAGCTGACGAACAGACCGGAAGCTGGCAACAGATCATCCAGGCGATGCTGCTGGATACCTGGCACCGGTTCACTGAGCTTTTCCGAATCAACACTCAAAGAGAACAGCCCATTGAGGTATTGCTGACGCCGGAGCAGGACCAGTTAATCCGTCAAAAGATGCTGCTGTTGATCGAACAGGGCAAGCTGGCACTGATCAGCGGGCAGCAGGCGATTTATCAGAACAGCCTGAAGCAGGCCAATGACTGGCTGAGCCGTTATTTCATGCTGGGTGGTGAAGTGAGTGAGCAACTGGCAGAAGCGCTTTCTGACCTGCAGGGGATTTCAATAACGTCCGAAATGCCCAGCATCCATCGTTCTCTGGATGCACTGAAAGACCATCAGTCTGATTTTAGTATCTCGTCCCCACAACAGGAAGACCCTTCACCATCAGAGGCCGAAGATAAGACGGAGTCAGTCTCACCGGACAAAGAAGATGGAAATGATAGTGAGTCCGTAACTGAGCCAGATCAGTCTGCAGAGCTGGGAGTACAGATTTCATGAAAGGGTTTGCACTTTTCCTGTTCCTTGTTTCCGCCTGTTTTTTGCTGGCCAATATCATGGTCAATGATCATGGTTATGTCCTGATTGCCTACGACAGCATGACTTTTGAAAGCAGTCTCTGGGGCTTATTACTGCTGGCTGTGATCTCCCTGGGTTTGATCTGGCTGGCCGTTATTGCCTTCCGTTTGCTGCTGGGAACCTTCAGCTTTATCTATCCACTTTCGTCCAGAGCCAGAAAAGCGAAAGCCCGAAAACTGTTTGACCGCGGCCTGGCGGAATTTACCAAAGGCCACTGGCGTAAAGCCGAAAAACTGCTTGGACAGGCAGCCAAGAGTGGGGAGTCTCCCTTAATCAATTATCTGGCTGCAGCCAAAGCCGCACACGAAGCAGGTAACTATGAAGCCAGCGCCAACTGGTTGAGACAGGCAGACAGCAACGCCCCCGGTGCAGAGATGGCGATTGGTATCACCCAGGCGCAACTGCAGCTGGCCAGCAACCATCTGGAACAGGCTCTGGCGACACTAAAGCATCTGCACAAAAAATACCCCCGCCATACCTACATTCTGAAAATGCTGAAGCAGGTCTATATCCGCCTGAATGACTGGCAGTCCCTTGAAAAGCTCCTGCCCACACTGCGGAAGCAGAAAGTGGTCAAAGATGATGAGTATCACCAGCTTGAGCAGCAGGCATTTAAGGCGCTGTTCGAACAGGCATACAGTTATGCCCGCAACCGTCTCTCTACCGGGGAACGGGTGAAACCCGCTGATGATATCTGGGCAGGCCTGAGCCACAGACAGAGAAAGGATCCGGTTATTCTCTATCGCTACTCTGAATGCCTGGTACGTCTTGGTGCAGAGGAAAAAGCCGAGTTGCTGCTGAGAGAAAACCTCAATCATTGTTACAGTGAATCACTGATTCGCCTCTATGGTAAAACGCCTGGCCGGGATTCGAAGAAACAGCTGTTGTCTGCGGAATCTCTGCTGAACCAGCGCACCAATGATCCTGAGCTACTTCTGGCGCTGGGTCGGCTGTCACTTCGGAATGAACTTTGGGGCAAAGCGAGGGAATACCTGGAAACCAGCCTGAGGCTTCGTAAAAGTGTCGATGTATACAATGAGCTGGGGCACCTGCTGGGGCATCTGGATGAGTTTGAAACCAGCTCCCGTTACTTTCAGGAAGGATTGCTTCTGGCCGCTGATAGCGCAACCAATCTGCCAGGAATTTATAAACAATGAATGCTCTGTTCATCGGAGCCACCAGCGGCCTGATCGCGGTGGCTCTGAGTGCCTTTGGCGCCCATGCTCTGGATGGAAGACTTTCTGAAAGAGCCATGGAGGTATTCCAGACTGCGGCTGACTACCAGTTTTATCACAGTCTGGCACTGGTATTCGTAGCCCTGTTAAGCACCACTTATGCTGCGTCTAAAAGGCTTAAGTGGTGTGCAGGCTTTTTCAGTCTGGGGATTCTTCTGTTTTCGGGCAGTCTTTATCTGTTAAGCCTTGGTGAACTGGTAATCCCGGAGGGCATTCGCTGGCTGGGAATGATCACACCATTGGGCGGTGTCTCTTTTATGCTGGGCTGGCTGATGCTGACGATATTCGCCCTTAAAGACTTTCATCAAACAACTTCATCGTCACTACCAACCTCAAAATCCGAGTAAGACGTAAGGTCTATATCAGGGGGCAACTCACTATACTCAATCGAACTTCCCCCTGCACTGGCAGGAAAGGAATTATCCACACACTCCTCCGGACTTAAAACAAGCTGACGTATCTCTCTATCCCCGTGATCCCACACCATATGAGCATCAATTGCTCCCAGGCTATGCCTGGAATTATCACAATTTTCAATCGAACAAATCACCCGCAGAGAACGCAAGAGCTTACATTCAGTGATGCTATATTGAGTCAGATTTTTAAACTCCACAATATCGCCTGAGAAGCTGGGGGAGGTACATATATCTTTTAGCAAACCAATAAGACAGTTAACACATACAACATCGTCACCCCCCTGAAGTTTCCGCCCAGAAAAGTTAATATTTTTACACTGGACGCATCTCAGAGCGTTTAACTGACCTGATAGTTCCTCTTTTTCTTGTAGCACCGTTTCATCAACCGGAACATAATGCCCAAATTTACTAATAACATTCAAAAATGCGACTGGCATCCCCTCCCCCCAAACGTGATCAGCTTCTCGCTTACTAGACAAAATATGACCGAATTAGTTCCCATTACGACAACTACAGCCATACAAATTTGCAATTTACACCCTGACCAGTATCTTACGCCGATTATTTTCTACGAATTCAGAAGTCCATGAACGATACTGTGAAACCAGTCGACGAGACTGATGATAGCCTCCAGCAGGAAACCCTCCATAAGCGCCCGATCAAAAGCTTCGTGATTCGTGCAGGCCGCATGACCACGGGACAACAACGGGGCTGGGATGAGTGCTGGCAAGACTGGGGACTGGCTCTGGAACAGGGCTCAGAAGGCTTTCTGAAAGCCTTTGCTGATGAGGCACCCCGGGTTCTGGAAATTGGCTACGGGATGGGACACTCCCTGGTCACCATGGCAACCAACGAAAGCAACCGGAATTTCATTGGTATTGAAGTTCATCGTCCTGGCGTGGGCAGCTTGCTGAATGAAGCCCGTCTGGCCGGTATTAACAACCTTAGAACTTACTGTGATGATGCGGTTGAAGTATTAAAGCAGTGTGTGCCTGATGGCAGCCTGTCCCGTGTACAGATTTACTTCCCGGATCCATGGCACAAGAAACGCCATAATAAACGTCGTTTGATCCAGCCAGCGTTTATTGAGCTGCTCCGCCCCAAACTGGCATTGGGTGGTGTCATCCATCTGGCAACAGATTGGGAAAACTATGGGGAACAGATGCTGGAAGTCATGACTGCAGCGGAAGGCTTCGAGAATATAGCTGCCGACAACAGTTACGCTCCCAGACCTGATTTCCGACCTTTAACCAAGTTTGAAAAGCGTGGTCACCGGCTGGGGCACGGTGTGTGGGACTTGCTGTTTACCCGCGTTAACTGACCTGGTGCAGCTAAGCGCTGATACCCATACCACCGTCATCCCCGCGAAGGAGGGTGTCGCAAAAGGGCAAACCCCCCCCCCGACCGTCATCCTCGCGAAGGCGGTTGTCCAAAACCCTCCTCGCTCCCACGCTCTGCGTGGTAGCGCCAGGACCCAACCACAGACACGATTCCTGTGGTTGGCTATGCATTCCCACGCAGAGCGTGGGAACGAGGTTCAACCCTCCTCGCTCCCACGCTCTGTGTGGTAGCGCCAGGACCCAACCACAGACATGATTCCTGTGGTTGGCTATGCATTCCCACGCAGAGCGTGGGAACGAGGTTCAACCCTCCTCGCTCCCAAGCTCTGCGTGGTAGCGCCAGAACCCAACCACAGACATGATTCCTGTGGTTGGCTATGCATTCCCACGCAGAGCGTGGGAACGAGGTTAACCCTCCTCGCTCCCACGCTCTGCGTGGTAGCGCCAGGACCCAACCACAGACATGATTCCTGTGGTTGGCTATGCATTCCCACGCAGAGCGTGGGAACGAGGTTAACCCTCCTCGCTCCCACGCTCCTGTCTCTTATACTCATCTGACGCT
>NZ_JAVRMB020000291.1:0-21892 GCF_031844845.1 Endozoicomonas sp. | reverse complement strand
CGCTGGGTGTTTTTCTGCTTTCAGGGCATTAATGTTTTATTGGTCGATAGTCATGAAAAACACATCGTTGGTTTGCAGGAGAGGCAGTTAACCATCATTTCAATTCTTGGGCGACCGTATCAAGAAATTTATTCCTGATATAGGTGCTGAATGACGGTTATATCATCGTTGGTCTGTAAATACTTCTGAGTGGTTTCAATGCTCTCATGCCCCATTAAGTCACGGATAGTTTCAAGATCAACCCGTTTCAGAGCGAGGCGAGTTCCAAAGGTGTGACGCAGGGTATGGAATACCACATTGTTAAGTTCAGCTTGAGTCATCAGGTTATTCCATGCGGTTTTGATATTATCAAACCGGCCTCCGGTTTTGGGTGATGCGAAAACCAGATCATCGCTGGGGTGATCGTCAAGCCAGGCCCGCAACGCTTCGTCGACTTTTTGATGCAATGGGATGGTTCGGGTTTGTGCTGATTTCGTTCCCGTCGTGCTTTTATACCCGGCTTCCATATCGTCCACCCCTTCACCTTCAATAAAAAGGCGATGATTGGAAAAGTCTATATCCTTGACTTGGAGGTTGAATATTTCACCTTTACGGAGGCCGCAGTAAATCCCAATAATCACCATCGGTTTTAAATAGTCAGTAAACTCTGCATCGGCATCCGTGTAATAGCTATTGTAATTGTTACCGCCATGACGTTGATAAGTTTGTCGGTCGTCCAGAGCGATCATTAATTGTTCTTCTTCCTGCTCGGTTAAAAAACGAATCCGTTTCTTTTTGTCCTCTTTTAAGGGTTTCACTTCTGGCATAATGGTTTTGGTTAAATAGCCGGTCTGCACTGCTTTTGTCATCGCTCCCCGTAATTCATTTAGATAACGATTCACGCTGGACGGCTTCCTTTTGTGGGCCAGTTTCCATTTATTTAGGCTGGCTGCATCAATATCATTCATATCAATATGCAGGTATTTTTTAAATTCTCTGCGCAGGGTTTTGGTGGCACTGCCAAACTGTTTGCCGGGTGTCAGTTCCTTGTAATCATGGTCAATAAAATAATCCAGTGTTTTTTGTGTTGCGCTCTTGTATTTCGCCTGGGTTTCCTGTTTTATATGCACCGGGTCGATACCAGAGATGACATCAGCGGCAAGTTTTTTGGCGGCTGTGCGAGCCTGATCTACGGTGATGTTGCCATACGTACCCAAGGTGGCATTCCTTCGTTTTCCTGATATAGGACTGATGTAGGAATAGTAGAAAACCGTCTTGGTAGAGCGTCGGCGAGCAAAGAAGCCTTTGGTTTCGGTGTCTCTGATTTCTTCATCGGGAGCTATTTTTTTAAGAATGCTCTCGGTCAGTTTCTTACTGGCCATTGGTGTACGGTACCTTTGCTTTGTCGTCTTTATTAGAGCTGTGTAACGCCTGTGTAATCTTAGACGGCAAAAAAGGCAAGGTCAAAAAAGGCTTGCCAAGGTAAGATAACCTGATAAGATATTGATCCATAAGGTTCTTTTGCTTTTTCTTACCTTTTAACGCATGTTCTGGAACAAGCGTTTTATTCATTGGTAAGGATGAGGTCACCGGTTCGACTCCGGTTAAGAGCTCCATTTTCAAGAGGCATCTGTCTCTTTTTTCGAGCATTAAGTTTTTTGTGTTCGATGTGCCGCAAGGATTTTCAGGTCGGTTGATTATAATTCACCGGCTCTGTGATTCAGGGTGGTAATGATTTAGGCCAGTAGTTCAATTGGTAGAGCACCGGTCTCCAAAACCGGGGGTTGGGGGTTCGATTCCCTCCTGGCCTGCCATTCCAGTGATCAAGCTCTTGCCTTCGGGAAGCTTGCTCTAAGAGAGTCTAGATAGAGAAAGTCAAGCTGATGAGCGGAAATTCTGAAATAGCGACTTCGGGTCGACTGGATGGTCTCAAATGGGGCCTCGCGGCGACTCTGGTCGCTGTTGGTGTTTACGGTAATTATTATTTTGCTGCTGAGTCGCTCTTTCTAAGGGTTGTCGGCCTGCTGGTGATTGCAGTTATTGCCGGGTTTGTTGCTCTGCAGACCGTGAAAGGTGGTGCCTTCTGGACGCTGTTGAAGGATGCCAAGACTGAGATTCGCAAGGTTGTCTGGCCTACTCGTCAGGAGACGGTGCAAACTACTTTAGTGGTAGTTGTTGTCGTGTTAGTGATGGGCCTTATTTTGTGGGGACTCGATTCTCTGCTAGGCTGGATGATCAGCAGCCTGATTTGATAGGGACAGGACATGGCGAAGCGTTGGTATGTGGTTCATGCTTACTCTGGATACGAAAAGCAGGTTTTGCGCTCACTGAATGAGCGTATCAATCGTTTCAGTATGGAAGAGTACTTTGGCGAAATTCTGGTGCCTACCGAGGAAGTGGTAGAAATCAAGAACGGCCAGAAGCGTAAAAGTGAGAGAAAATTCTTCCCGGGCTACGTGTTAGTCCAGATGGAGATGAATGAAGACTCGTGGCACCTTATCAAGGATACGCCGCGTGTTATGGGCTTTATTGGTGGTACGGCAGATAAACCGGCGCCAATTACGGAAAAAGAAGCGGACGCCATTCTTCGCCGTGTGCATGAAGGTGCTGAAGCTCCAAGGCCCAAGACTCTGTTTGAGCCGGGTGAAATGGTTCGTGTTACTGAAGGGCCTTTTGCTGACTTTAACGGAGTGGTAGAGACGGTTAATTATGAAAAGAGTCGTCTCCACGTAGCGGTAATGATTTTTGGTCGCTCAACGCCAGTAGAGCTTGGGTTTGGCCAGGTCGAGAAAGCCTGAGTCGGTAAAAGACTTTCAAAAGCCCCGTGTTGCCTTTCAGGCAGGCGGGGTTTTGTTTTGTAGGGCTCCAGGGTTATGCCTGGTGGTAAAGTGTGGATTGTGGCACTTTGCTGTAGATGGTTTGAGTCCGCAGTAGTATTAGGTATTTTTGCGCTGGCGGTTTCGGGATGGTTTCTGTAAACTACCGCGCTTTGTGAACGGGTAGCCGTTGATTTGGGTTCTTGTTCTCCTGCTGCTGAAGAGGGGGGTGGATCTGATGAGGCTGTGACCCACGTAGAGGTTAAAATGGCCAAGAAAGTTCAAGCTTATATTAAGCTGCAAGTGGCTGCCGGACAGGCAAACCCTTCTCCACCTGTTGGTCCTGCCCTGGGTCAGCACGGTGTTAACATCATGGAATTCTGTAAGGCATTTAACGCCAGCACCCAGAAAATGGATGCCGGTATGCCAATTCCTGTTGTTATTACTGTTTACAGTGATCGCAGTTTCACCTTCGAAACCAAGACGCCACCTGCTGCGGTTCTTCTGATGAAGACCCTCAAGCTGAAAAAAGGTTCTGGCCGTCCGAACACTGAAAAAGTGGGTACTGTTACCCGTGAGCAGTTGCTCGAAGTGGCTAAAATCAAGGAGCCTGATCTGACGGCTGCTGATGAAAATGCGGCGATTCGTACCATTGCTGGTTCAGCTCGCTCCATGGGTCTGATCGTGGAGGGTGTTGAGTAATGGCTAAAATGTCCAAGCGTGCCAAGCTGATTGCAGAAAAAATTGACGCTACTAAAGCTTATGGTTTTGAAGACGCGGCGGTTCTGCTGAAAGAGCTTTCTGCCGTTAAGTTTCAGGAAACTATCGAAGTTTCTATAAACCTGGGTGTTGATCCTCGTAAATCTGACCAGGTTGTTCGTGGTTCTACCGTACTGCCTAACGGCACCGGTAAAGACGTTCGCGTTGCTGTATTTACCCAGGGTGCCAATGCTGAAGCGGCTAAAGAAGCCGGTGCAGAAATCGTTGGTATGGAAGATCTGGCTGCGCAGATTAAGGCTGGCGTGATGGACTTCGACGTGGTGATCGCTTCTCCTGATGCAATGCGTGTTGTTGGTCAGCTGGGTCAGATCCTTGGTCCACGTGGTCTGATGCCTAACCCTAAGGTGGGTACTGTTACGCCTAACGTTGCTGAAGCAGTTCGCAACGCCAAGGCTGGTCAGGTGCGTTTCCGTACTGACAAGAACGGTATCATTCACGCGGGTGTTGGCAAGATCGACTTCGAAGCCGCTGCGCTCAAGCAGAACGTTGAAGCTCTGCTGGTTGATCTGAAGAAGCTGAAGCCTTCTTCCAGTAAAGGTATTTACATGAAGAAGGTAACTCTGTCCTCCACTATGGGGCCGGGTCTGACCATCGATATGTCATCCCTTACTGCATAAAGAGCTGCTTAAAGAATAAATGGAGTCTGGTTTTCCAGGCTCCTGACTGGAATGTTCCAGTCGCAAAAGACTTTGGGGTCCCTGCGTAAGTGGGGGTTGTCAAAGATCGCAGGTGTTTGAAGCTGTGCCCGTTTGACGGGGTTCTTCGTTAAATAAAAGGAAGGACAAAAAGTGGATAACTTAATCTCCTGCGTAGACGGTGATCATGTTGCTGCCTTTTGGCAGTGCATAAACCCTTCACCGTATTAGTGCTTAATAATTTATCGATGATGAATTATTGAGTGTCACTTCATAAATTGGAGTTAAGCCCATGGCGTTAGGACTCGAAGACAAGAAGGCAATTGTTGCCGGAGTCAGCGAGGCTGCCCAAAGCGCTCTGTCGGCTGTAATCGCGGACTACCGTGGTCTTACTGTTGGTCAAATGACCTCACTGCGCAAGCAGGCTCGTGATGGTGGCGTCTACCTGAAGGTAGTGCGTAACACTCTGGCCAGGCGTGCAGTTGAAGGCACTGATTTTGAGTGTCTGCAGGAAGTGCTGGTAGGCCCAACTGTGCTTGCTTTCTCTCAGGAAGATCCGGGTGCCGCTGCGCGCGTCATGCAGGATTTTGCTAAAGAGAATAAAGAGTTAGAAATCAAGGCTCTGTCTATTTCCGGACAGTTGCTGGGTGCAGAGCATCTCGATGTTCTGGCCAAGATGCCTACTCTGGATCAGGCTCGCGCAATGCTGATGAGTGTAATGATTGCACCAGTAACCAAGCTGGCCAGAACTCTGAACGAGTTCCCGTCAAGTGTTACCCGTGTAGTGGCAGCTGTTGCCGACGAGAAAAAGAAGGCCGCTTAATTCTTTTTGAATTAATTCGCTGGATTTTTAATAAACAAATTTTAGAGTTTCCCGGTTTTCCTGTCTGGGTTGCTCCGACACAAGATTTTTGGAGATTTAGAAATGGCTCTGTCCAAAGAAGATATCCTGAACGCTATCGCTGAAATGTCTGTAATGGACGTTGTTGAACTGGTTTCCGCTATGGAAGAGAAGTTCGGCGTTACTGCTGCTGCTGCTGTTGCTGCTGCTCCAGCCGCTGCTGCTGCTGCGGTTGTTGAAGAACAGACTGAATTTGACGTTATCCTGCTCGCTGCTGGCGAAAAGAAAGTTAACGTAATCAAGGTTGTTCGTGCTGCTACCGGCCTGGGCCTGAAAGAAGCCAAGGCTGTTGTTGACAGCGCTCCAGCTCCTGTGAAGGAAGCCGCTTCTAAAGAAGAAGCCGCAGATCTGAAGAAGCAGCTGGAAGAAGCTGGTGCATCTGTAGAAGTTAAGTAATTTTCTACTAATGCTTAAAGTCTGCGAAAAATATTTTGTTCCGGCTTCGCATCTTGCTAAGATGGTCCGGTATTTTTCGCGGCATAAAAGCATTGCATAATCCCGGGTCTGTTGCATAATGGATTCAGGTGGCTGGTGCCTGCGAAGGTGCCGGCCTTTTTCCGTTGTATGAGCTATATCGTCTGAGAGATTGTATTTGCACGTAAAGCCTGTTTATCACCATAAAGAAATTTGTTCTTATCTGCCTTTCGGGGCCGGGGTAGGGATTCTTTTGCTTTTGAGTGATCGCTTTGTGGGTGAGTATTCAAGATGTATAGGCTCGAAGAGGCTTTTGCAAAAAGTGCTGCTCAGCAGTTTTGATACCACTTCTTATGGAGCTATGAGATGATGGTGGATTACTGTGGATAATTCAGGGCTCAACCTTTTGACCCAGCCTGATATTACATGGTGTTGCCTGATAAGCATCAGGTGGCATAAATATACCGCTTCCATTGCCTTGGGTGATGTGGGCGGTATTGCTGTGAAAGCAAGGTAGTAAATCTGAACAGTACGATAGCTTTCTGTTCAGGCGCTAAAGCTCATACAACGGTTACGACGTGAAAGCGTCTACAACGATGTGGAAGTGTCTACAACGACTCTAAAGCGTCCGCGACATTCAGGTCATGTGTGACCGGTAGATCGTCTGTAACCAAAGGTCATGTGTGACCGGTAGAAAGACGAAAATTTATTGGTTTTGAAGGGAGCCACCCGCTCTCGAACTAACCTACTATGGCCAGGCGATGCCGCCTGAGGCCAGAAAACAGGTAACCAAGCTGGGGAACGCTGATGGCATACTCGTATACTGAGAAAAAACGCATCCGCAAGGACTTCGGCAAGCTGCCGAGTGTCATGAATGTGCCGTACCTGCTGGCGATTCAGCTTGACTCATATCGCAAGCTGTTGCAGACAGATAAAGAGCCGGCAGCAAGAGAAGATATCGGGCTACACGCAGCCTTTAAATCAGTCTTTCCAATCGTAAGCTATTCCGGCAATGCCGCACTCGAATATGTCAGCTACAGACTGGGCGCTCCTTCGTTTGATGTCAAGGAATGCCAGCAGAGAGGCGTCACTTACGCAGTACCTCTGCGTGTTAAGGTGCGCCTGATTATCTATGATAAAGAATCGTCTAACAAGGCAATCAAGGATATCAAGGAGCAGGAAGTGTACATGGGCGAAATTCCGCTCATGACCGATAACGGTACCTTTGTTATCAATGGTACAGAACGGGTTATCGTCTCTCAGCTGCACCGATCTCCGGGCGTGTTCTTTGATAATGACCGGGGTAAGACTCACTCTTCCGGGAAACTGCTCTACTCTGCCCGTGTAATTCCTTACCGTGGCTCCTGGCTTGACTTTGAGTATGATCCAAAAGATCTGCTTTTTGTTCGTATCGACCGTCGTCGTAAGTTGCCAGCAACCATCCTGCTGAGAGCTATTGGTCTCTCCAATGAAGAAATTCTTGATAATTTCTTTGACTACGTTGAATTCAAAATTGGCGCAGAAAGTGTCAGTACTGTGTTTGTTGCCGATCGTCTGAAGGGCGAGGCAGCCAGCTTTGATATCCTCGATAATGATGGCAATGTCATTGTAGAACAGGGTCGTCGTGTAACTGCGCGTCATATCCGTGACCTGCAAAAGTCGAGCATCAAAAAGCTGGAAGGTCCGGTCGAATATATTTATGGCCGTGTTCTTGCTAAAACAATTATCCATAAGTCTACTGGTGAAATCATTGTTGAGTGCAACACTGAAATCACACCTGAAGTTTTTGAGAAGCTGATTTCCGCTGGTATCAAAAAAGTAGAGACACTTTATATTAATGAGCTGGACTGTGGTCCGTTTATTTCTGACACGCTGCGTGCAGATACGACCACTAACCGTCTGGAAGCGCTCGTTGAAATTTACCGCATGATGCGTCCCGGTGAACCACCAACGCAGGATGCTGCTGAAGGGCTGTTCAAGAATCTGTTTTTCTCGACCGAGCGTTATGACCTGTCTGCGGTAGGTCGTATGAAGTTCAACCGTCGTCTGGGTCGTGGTGAAGATACGGGTTCTGGTGTTCTGGATAACTCCGACATCATTGATGTGCTGAAAATCCTGGTCGACATTCGGAACGGTAAAGGTATCTGTGACGATATCGATCACCTGGGTAACCGTCGTGTCCGTTCTGTTGGTGAAATGGCTGAAAACCAGTTCCGTGTCGGTCTGGTTCGTGTTGAGCGTGCCGTTAAAGAGCGTCTGAGTCTGGCGGAGTCTGAAGGCCTGATGCCTCAGGACCTGATCAATGCCAAGCCGGTTGCTGCTGCTATCAAGGAATTCTTTGGTTCCAGTCAGCTGTCCCAGTTTATGGACCAGAACAACCCGCTGTCCGAGATTACTCACAAGCGTCGTGTATCTGCATTGGGCCCTGGCGGTCTGACCCGTGAGCGCGCTGGTTTCGAAGTTCGAGATGTACACTCAACCCACTATGGTCGTGTATGTCCGATTGAAACACCTGAAGGACCAAACATCGGTCTGATCAACTCGCTGGCAACTTATGCCCGTACCAACGACTACGGCTTCCTGGAAGCACCGTACCGTCGTGTAGTTGATGGCAAGGTAAAAGATGACGTTGACTACCTCTCCGCTATTGAAGAGGGCGAGTACGTTATCGCTCAGGCATCCGCAGCCATGGATGAAAACAAGCAGCTGACTGAAGAGCTGGTTGTTGTGCGTTACCGTGGTGAAGCAACGCTGATGAGCCCGGATAAAGTTCAGTATATGGACGTATCCACCAAGCAGATGGTATCGGTGGCGGCTTCCTTGATTCCATTCCTGGAACACGATGACGCGAACCGTGCCTTGATGGGTTCGAACATGCAACGTCAGGCGGTACCAACACTGAGAGCCGAAAAGCCTCTGGTCGGTACGGGTATGGAGCGCAACGTAGCGTCCGACTCCGGTGTTTGTGTGGTTGCCAGACGGGGTGGTTTGATTGATACCGTTGATGCCGCTCGAATCGTTGTTCGTGTAAACGACGACGAAGTACAGCCAGGCGAAGCCGGTGTTGATATCTACAACCTCACCAAATACACCCGTTCTAACCAGAACACCTGTATTAATCAGCGTGCCCTGGTGAAATCCGGTGATCAGATTGCTCGCGGCGATATCATGGCCGACGGTCCTTCTGTTGATATGGGTGAACTGGCGCTTGGCCAGAACATGCGTATCGCGTTCATGCCATGGAACGGTTACAACTTTGAGGACTCGATCCTTATTTCTGAGCGCGTTGTTCAGGAAGATCGCTTTACCACTATCCACATTCAGGAACTGACCTGTGTAGCTCGTGATACCAAGCTGGGCTCTGAAGACATTACTTCAGACATTCCAAACGTGGGTGAGTCTGCACTGAACAAACTGGACGAAGCCGGTATTGTTTATGTGGGTGCTGAGGTTGGCGCTGGTGACATTCTGGTGGGTAAGGTAACGCCAAAAGGTGAGACCCAGCTGACCCCGGAAGAAAAATTGCTGCGTGCCATCTTCGGTGAAAAAGCATCTGACGTTAAGGATACCTCACTGCGTGTACCTACCAGTGTGAAAGGTACCGTTATTGACGTACAGGTCTTCACCCGTGATGGCGTAGAAAAAGATATTCGTGCCCTGGCGATTGAAAAATCACAGCTGGATGAGTACCGCAAAGATTTGAACGAAGAATTCCGTGTTGTTGAATTCGATACGTTTGCCCGTCTGCGTGGTGCTCTTCGCAACCAGCCTGTTGTCCGTGCACCCGCACTGGCCAAGGGTGACCTGATCAGTGACAGCTATCTGGATGGCCTGGAACATGAACAATGGTTCAAACTGGCCATGGCTGACGAAGCACTCAATGAGATGCTGGATCTGTCCAGAGAGCAGCTGAAAGATCGTCGTGCCCAGCTGGATGAGCGCTTCGAAGACAAGAAGAAGAAGCTCCAGACCGGCGATGACATGGCGCCCGGCGTACTGAAGATCGTCAAGGTTTACCTGGCCATCAAACGTTGTATCCAGCCTGGTGACAAGATGGCGGGTCGTCACGGTAACAAGGGTGTTATCTCCATCATCATGCCGGTAGAAGACATGCCGCACGATGCAGAAGGTAATCCGGTTGATATCGTACTGAACCCTCTGGGTGTACCTTCCCGAATGAACGTTGGTCAGGTGCTGGAAACTCACCTGGGTGCTGCAGCCAAAGGGCTGGGCGTCAAGATCAGCCGTATGCTGGAAGCCCAGAAGAGCATGTCTGAACTGCGCAAGTTCCTGGATGAGGTCTACAACGGTATTCCTGGTTCCAGCCCTGTGCAGATTGACACCTTCAGCGATGCAGAAGTGCTTGACCTGGCCCGCAACCTGCGTGGCGGTGTGCCCATGGCGACGGCGGTATTTGACGGTGCCAAGGAATCGGAAATCAAGCGTCTGCTGCGTCTGGCGGATATGGATGACAGTGGTCAGGTAAGACTGTTTGACGGCCGTTCTGGTGAAGCTTTTGAGCGTCAGGTCACCGTTGGCTACATGTATATGCTGAAGCTGAACCACTTGGTAGACGACAAGATGCACGCACGTTCTACTGGTTCTTACTCTCTGGTTACCCAGCAGCCTCTGGGTGGTAAGGCACAATTCGGTGGTCAGCGTTTCGGGGAGATGGAGGTCTGGGCACTGGAAGCCTATGGTGCTGCCTACACCCTGCAGGAAATGCTGACGGTGAAGTCCGATGACGTCGCTGGCCGTACCAAGATGTACAAAAACATCGTGGATGGCGATCACAGAATGGAACCCGGTATGCCGGAATCCTTCAACGTACTGTTGAAGGAAATCCGCTCACTGGGTATCGACATCGAATTGGAAACCGAATAACGAACGTGTGGCCAGGGTGTTCTCTGCTCTTGATTAAGAGATGGAGAACACCTTGCACCGCGAGGAGATACGATCTTGAAAGACTTGTTGAATCTGCTCAAGACCCAGGGCCAGACGGACGAATTCGATGCTATTCGGATTTCTCTGGCCTCACCGGATATGATCCGGTCATGGTCATACGGCGAAGTTAAAAAGCCTGAAACCATTAATTACCGTACGTTCAAGCCTGAGCGTGACGGTCTTTTCTGTGCCAAAATTTTTGGTCCTGTTAAGGATTACGAGTGCCTGTGCGGTAAGTACAAGCGCCTGAAGCACCGCGGTGTTATTTGTGAAAAGTGTGGCGTAGAAGTCGCACTGGCTAAAGTGCGTCGTGAGCGCATGGGGCACATTGAGCTGGCCAGTCCGGTGGCTCACATCTGGTTCCTGAAATCCCTGCCATCCCGTATCGGCCTGTTGCTGGATATGACCCTGCGTGATATCGAACGGGTGCTCTATTTTGAATCGTACGTTGTTGTTGATCCGGGCATGACCACGCTGGAAAAAAACCAGCTGCTGTCTGATGAACAATACTACGAATCGCTCGAAGAGTTTGGTGATGACTTTGACGCCCGCATGGGTGCTGAAGCGATCAAGGGCCTGCTGGGTGATATCGATATTGAAGATGAGGTCAAGACCTTAAGGGAAGAGATTCCCCAGACCAACTCTGAAACCAAGCTGAAGAAGCTGAGCAAGCGTCTGAAGCTGCTGGAAGCTTTCCACCATTCGGGTAACAACCCCGAGTGGATGATTCTGACCGTTCTGCCGGTTCTGCCGCCAGATCTGCGTCCTCTGGTACCGCTGGACGGTGGTCGTTTTGCCACCTCTGACCTGAACGATCTGTATCGTCGGGTGATTAACCGTAACAACCGGTTGAAGCGTCTGCTGGATCTGAACGCTCCTGACATCATCGTCCGTAACGAAAAGCGGATGCTGCAGGAGTCTGTTGATGCGTTGCTGGACAACGGCCGTCGTGGTCGTGCCATCACTGGTTCCAACAAGCGTCCCCTGAAATCCCTGGCTGACATGATCAAGGGTAAGCAGGGTCGTTTCCGTCAGAACCTGCTGGGTAAACGTGTAGACTACTCTGGTCGTTCGGTTATCACCGTAGGTCCTACGCTGCGTCTGCATCAGTGTGGTCTGCCCAAGAAGATGGCGCTGGAACTGTTCAAGCCATTTATCTTCGGTAAGCTGGAAGCCAAAGGTCTGGCTACCACCATCAAAGCCGCCAAGAAAATGGTAGAGCGCGAAACACCTGAGGTGTGGGACGTTCTGGCGGATGTTATCCGCGAACACCCGGTTATGCTGAACCGTGCGCCGACCCTGCACCGTCTCGGTATCCAGGCGTTTGAGCCAGTACTGATTGAAGGTAAGGCTATCCAGCTGCACCCGCTGGTTTGTGCGGCCTATAACGCCGACTTCGACGGTGACCAGATGGCGGTGCACATACCGTTGACTCTGGAAGCCCAGATCGAAGCCCGTGTCCTGATGATGTCCACCAACAACATTCTGGCACCCGCTAACGGCGAACCTATCATCGTGCCGTCTCAGGACGTGGTACTGGGTCTTTACTACATCACCCGTGACCGTATCAATGCCAAGGGTGAAGGCATGGCGTTCGTTGATATCGACGAAGTTATGCGTGCCTACCGTACCAAGGCTGTTGACCTGCATGCCCGTATCAGAGTGCGTGTGCATGAAAAATACAAGGACGGCGAAGGGGTTGAGTACGACAACAAGTTCCTGGCTGAAACCACCGTTGGCCGAATGATTCTGTGGGACATCGTGCCTCAGGGCCTGCCTTTTTCACTGGTTAACCAGACCATGAAGAAAAAGGCAATCTCCGGTCTGTTGAATGCCTGCTACCGTAACGTCGGCCTGAAGGAAACCGTTATCTTCGCTGACCAGATGATGTATCTGGGTTTCGAGTATGCGACGATTTCCGGTACTTCCATCGGTGTTAACGACTTCGTTATTCCTCCTGAGAAGGGTCGTATCATCGACGACGCCAACGCAGAGGTTAAGGAAATTGAGAACCAGTTTGCTTCCGGTCTGGTAACTGCCGGCGAGAAGTACAACAAGGTCATCGATATCTGGTCCCGTGCTAACGAAATGTTGGCCAAGCGGATGATGGATAACCTGAAATCTGACACTGTTATTAACAAGCAGGGTAAGAAAGAAGAGCAGGAATCCTTCAACAGCGTTTACATGATGGCGGACTCTGGTGCACGGGGCAGTGCCGCACAGATTCGTCAGCTGGCCGGTATGCGTGGTCTGATGGCCAAGCCAGACGGTTCCATCATTGAAACGCCAATCACCGCGAACTTCCGTGAAGGTCTGAACGTACTCCAGTACTTCATCTCTACTCACGGTGCTCGTAAAGGTCTGGCGGATACCGCTCTGAAAACAGCGAACTCCGGTTACCTGACCCGTCGTCTGGTCGACGTTGCCCAGGATCTGGTGGTCACTGAAGATGACTGTGGCACCAGTGAAGGCCTGCTGATGGCACCGCACATTGAAGGCGGTGATGTTGTTGAGCCGCTGGGTGAGCGTATTCTGGGTCGTGTTGTGGCTGAAGATGTGCTCAAGCCAGGTAGCGACAGCGAAATCGCAGTACCTGCCGGAACGCTCATTGATGAAATGTGGGTGAAGCGTCTCGAAACCATGAATGTGGACGAGATGCGTGTGCGCTCGCCAATCAGCTGCGAAACCCGTCATGGCATCTGTTCCAAATGCTATGGTCGTGATCTGGGCCGTGGTCACCTGGTTAACAAGGGTGAGGCTGTCGGTGTTATCGCTGCACAGTCCATCGGTGAGCCGGGTACACAGCTGACCATGCGTACCTTCCACATCGGTGGTGCGGCATCCAGAAACGCAGCAGCAGACAGCGTAACGGTTAAGAACAAAGGTTCTGTTCGTCTGTTGAACCTGAAGTCCGTTGAGCGTAAGGATGGCACTCTGGTTGCTGTCAGCCGTTCCGGTCAGCTGGCCATTGCTGATGAGTTTGGTCGTGAGCGTGAGCGTTACAAGCTGCCTTACGGTGCCATGCTTTCAGTGAAGGATGGTGATCAGATTGAAGCGGGTCAGACGGTGGCCAAGTGGGATCCACACACTCACCCAATCGTCACTGAAACTGCCGGTATTATTGAATTCCAGGGTATGGATGAAAATATTACCGTTAAGACTCAGACGGATGAACTGACCGGTCTGTCCAATATTGAGATAATGGACGCGAAAGACCGTCCATCTGCCGGTAAGGATATTCGTCCTGCCATGCAGCTGAAAGACGCTAATGGCAACGAACTGAAGCTGCCAGGTACTGATGTACCTGCACAGTACTTCCTGCCAGCGAACGCTCTGGTCAACCTGGTGGATGGCGCTACTGTTGAAGTGGGTGCGGTACTTGCCCGTATTCCTCAGCAGTCTTCCGGTAACCGGGACATCACCGGTGGTCTGCCACGAGTGGCTGACCTCTTTGAAGCCCGTAAGCCAAAAGAGCACTCAATTCTGGCGGAAATTTCCGGAACCATCGGCTTTGGTAAGGAAACCAAGGGTAAGAAGCGTCTGGTTATTACCCCGACTGACGGCACTGATCCTTATGAAGAACTGATTCCAAAGTGGCGTCACCTCAACGTGTTTGAAGGTGAGCAGGTGACCCAGGGTGAAGTTATCTCTGACGGTCCTACTAACCCTCATGACGTGCTGCGTCTGCTGGGTGTTAGTGAACTCGCTCGCTACATCGTTAACGAAATCCAGGACGTATACCGTCTTCAGGGTGTAAAGATTAACGATAAGCACATTGAGACCATTCTGCGTCAGATGCTGCGTAAGATAGAAATTTCCGATACCGGTGATTCTAAGTTTATCCGTGGTGACCAGGTTGAGTACACTCGTCTGCTTGAAGAGAATGATCGTCTTGGCCGTGAGAATGGTTTCCCGGCTAAATTCCAGCGTGTGCTGCTGGGTATTACCAAGGCATCACTGGCGACGGAATCCTTTATCTCTGCCGCTTCTTTCCAGGAGACCACTCGTGTTCTGACTGAAGCAGCGGTTCACGGCAAGCGCGACTACCTGCGTGGCCTGAAGGAGAACGTGGTTGTGGGTCGTCTGATTCCTGCCGGTACGGGTCTGACTTACCATGCTGAACGTCGTAAGGCACGGGAAAAAGTTGAGTTTGACACGCCAACCAAAGTGTCTGCTTCTGAAGTAGAGCAGGCTCTATCCGATGCTTTGAACTTTGGTGAAGTTTAATCACTGATTAAAGAGAGGATTGCCTCTCTTTAATCTTCCAAAAAAACCGCCACGATGGCGGTTTTTTTATGGACAGCATTATTTGCTTAGGAATTGTCCGTTAATAATTCTCTGTCTCCTCTGTGCCTTTTATGCCCTTCGGGTACTGTGGTGAAAGAGAAAGTTATTTCGGGAGAGTTATTTCGGGACAGCCCCCAAGCAAGCCAGACCACATAAATCATGACCAATAAAAAAGGGGCTGCAGCCCTTTTTTTATTGGCTGGTGCAGGAAAGCGTTAGAACCCATACCGACACATTGTCGTCCTCCCTGTGCAGGCGGGGATGACGGTGTGTAGCGAAAATGACGGTGGTATGGATCAGCACTTAGCCGCACCAGTCCATAAAGGAAACGGTCACTCGCTATCCAACGGTTCATCAAAAGGATCCTCATCATCAAATAGCCAGGATAACCCTTCTCTCTCCTTTTCTTCCTCTTCTTCAAGCTCTTTTCTGCTTTTCCTTCTCTCAGAACGGTTGCCAGCACCAGGATTAACGTTTGGCAGAATAATTGGAGGCAACTGCTTCTGGCCTGTTTCTACCACTGCCGGTGGCTGCATAGCCGCTGGAAGGTTACTTGCCAACACCTGAGATAGCGGGCTTAGCACACTGCCCCCCTGATTAGGTATCACTGGTATTGTACTGTTATTAATATTGACTTTATTGCCTGTATCTGGCCTGACAGCCTCACTTCCACTGCCTGCCTTAGAGGCACGTTCACCACGACCTTGCTCTCTAACAGCACTTCCTGAATCAGTCAACGCTTTAGCAAGACCTTCACTACCCACTTTAATATCAGGAGTACTATTTTGGAAAACTCGTATTACAGCGGAATTCAATTTCTCTTGAGCCAGTACTCCTGAATTTTCTGTAGCAGTATTTTGGCTGAATCCATCAGCACTGGTCAGGTCCCTGTTAAAAGAAACGTTTTCTCCCTCTACCTGGTGCAACCTGTTTTCTGTATTAAGGAAATAAAGCAAGGCTTTCTGGATGTTATCCGGTTCAAGTGCCTGCCCCTGATTCCTGATTGCTTCAGACAATAAGGCGACTAATTTCGAATGAGTCAGGTTTGGCTTTATACCTTCTGCGCCTGAAAGCTTATCCGGTGTTTTCTGCTTACTTTCTTCTGAACAGGATGCCTCTCTGGAATTGCCAGGGATAGTAAGTAGCTGGACTACCCTGTCAATTATCCGTATTACAGGATTATCACCACTGCCTGCTCTATAAATAACAAGAGGAAGAGCCAGAATAAGCGGCCTGAATACTGGCGATAAAAGAACGGACAACGCCTGGGCTGTCTGCGAAGCTGGAGGTGCTGTAATGATTGGTACAGCCGAGGGTCGCTGCAATGCCAGCGGTGGTCTTTGAACCCGACGCTCGACCAGTACGCTCTGACTAAAATCTTTTCGAAAACAACAGCCATTATAAAATAGCTCTTCACTATAATACCTGACATCCCAAACTGAAAAGTGCCCCGTTGAGTCGCACTTAATTATCTGCTCTCGACGATCTGTATATTGGATCTGGGGCGCGGAGGTTAAATCCTGGAAAACTGGTACTGACATAGGCCCACCTATCCGAACGAGTGTAGAGCGAAAAACACTCTCCCTTCTGTTATTGAGCTGATTTAAATTATTCCTTAACCAGTTGAGACACTATAAATTTCCATTAGTTCCGCACTGAGAGTGCCAGTCTGAGTTAAAGCTGGCTTCACCCCGGAATTGCTGGCAAAATTCTCTGCCAACTATCAATGCTATGGTGAAGCAGATTAGTGGCGTGCTCCGTTTCTTAAAAGGACTTATCATTATTACCATTCTGGCAGTCATCGTTCTGCCTGGAATGAAGTATTTTCTATCCAGCAAAATCACACTGATGGTGAATCAGTGGATCGCCAATATCTCGCCTTATGCCCGGATCAGCTATGAAAAAATAGATATTGATCTGGGAGGAATCATCACGCTCCGCAATGCAAGCATAGATATACAACACGATCAGCAGCCCAACTTTGAGGTCCAGCGAATACTCATTCGCTTTCCTGAATGGCATCGCCTTTTCTTACTGGCCATGAAAGGCGAGCATTCCTCGCCCCTGACTCCCTTATTGTGGAAATGCAGGGAATGGATTTATTTTTCCTGGAAAGTGAACACCTCATCAGGCACTTTGCCGCAAGAAATGATTTACTCGGCACATCGTTATCCGCAACCTGCGGGCAGAACCTTCTATTTGGCCCTGAACAGCTCAGTGCAATGGGGTATCAGCCCGAAACCCTTATGAATCTTGGCATGCAATACCGGTTTCACGAGTTTGATCAATCCCTTGATGTTTTGTTTGAGACGGAAATTCAAGGGCTTGGTTTTATCAACCTCGGCATGTCCATTAGCAACGTTACACACCTTGGCCGGGAGTCACTGAGTAGCCAGGATAAGGGGCTTAAGCAGTTAACCTTTTCATACCAGGATGACGGTTACATAAATAGAAAGGTTCAATATTGTGCCAGACAGTCCGATGTTTCGCCTGACGAGTACATTGCTACAGAAGTCTCTCGCAGTGACCAGTCTTATTCAGATATCTCGGGAGTGGTTCCCGGCCCTTCGATAAAAGATGCCTACAGCACGTTTCTTCAAGCCCCTAAAAGCGTTTCCATTTCTCTGGAATTACCATCATCTTTTCCACTGAACCGCCAGTATTGGGAATCCGAAATCCCGGCGATCCGTCAACTTTATGTATCGGTTAACAATAGAGAGATCATTGCCCCTGAACTCAACATTATTCCCACAGGACTGAATGGTAAAGTGGATGACCTGCTGGCTATTTTGAGCCAGCCTGGCTATTTTGAGCCAGCCTGAAAGTCAGGAAGTGAGCAACGATCACTCTAAAACCATCGCAGCAACACGTAATGAAGAAAAGGATCAATTCCCGGAAGCGCTGAATCAGAGAGAAGTCTATACAGGGCAGCACCTCCGATATCACCCAATTGAATTAACTGCCTTAACTGAAGATGAGCTCAGAAAGATCAGAATCAAGATAAATAACGGCAGAGAATACGAAGGTTTTCTTGATAGCCTGAATACGGAAAAGCTGCAATTGAAGAGCCTTCAGGATGGTGGAGAGGTCATTCGACCTTTTCAGCTTGAGAGAATTACTTTACTTGAAGTCATGATGTAACCATATTCTGGTTCTTTTGGCGCTGGAAAAGCCGGTTGTACTCCTCACAACACTCCTCACAACACTCCTCACAACACTCCTCACAACACTCCTCACAACACTCCTCACAACACTCCTCACAACACTCCTCACAACAACACTCCTCACAACACCACCGGGCTGCTCAAATAGCGCCCCTGCCCACCCTGAACCCCCAACTCTTGCAGCAGTTTCCACTCATCATCGGTTTCAACGCCCTGAACCAGCAGTTTGATATCCCGGTTATAGGCCAGCATCGACAGCGTACGGAGATACAGCTGGTTATTACGGTTACGGCTGATATCCCGCACAAAGCTGTCATCAACCTTCAGGTAGTTCAGATTAAGGTTATGGAGACTTTTCATGGTCTGGCTGGCGATACCAAAGCGGTCAATGCAAAAACGACAGCCCGTCTCCACCAGCTTATCCACCCGGTCACCCAGACGTTTGTCCAGTAGCATGGTTCGCCCCGGCACTTCCAGAACCAGCCTTCTGGCCATGCCTGGCTTCGCCTTCATGGTGACCAGTAACCAGTCAAAGAACACATCATCCACGATGGAGTATGGCGACAGGTTCAGGCTGAAATCCTGCTTTTCATCGATCTCAGCCATATGATCCAACAGGATCAGCAGCACCGTCTGGTCAAATTTGCCATGAAAATCAAAGCGCTCCACCATGGGCAGGAAAGCCTCGGCGGGCAATAGTTCTTCACCCACTCGAATTCTGGCCAGCACCTCTTTGAACATCAGCTGCTGCTGATTGTCGAACACGTCCTCAACATGAAGCACAATATCCCGGTTGGCCATGACCTTTTGCAGGATTTGCAACCACTCCTCTTCTCCCCATTCAGCACTGGAATGACTCTTGCCATAAAGAGTGGGCTGCTTCTCGGAACCAAGAGCAGAAGGCGTTTGTTGATCGGTAATGTCAGTGACCTGCCAGGCATTCACCCCGCCCTTTTGCACCGATCGAAGCAGCTGATCTGCCTGATCATAGAGCATTTCTGACGGACAACAGCCGCTATGAGAGACCGCCGCCAGATGCAGACTGTCCCTCCCCTCCTGAGAGGCAAAGAAGCTCAGGTCCCCAAGCCCGGTGTAGACCGCATCCGTTATATGCTGACTTTCAGCCACATCACACTCCGGAGAGAACACCGCAAATTCAGACTCACTCCTGCGCCCGGCAAATGACCGGGGCCATGACGTCAGGCTGGTGGTCATTTGCTGGCTGATCGCCAGCAGCAGAGCCTCGGTATCCTTACGCCCAAGGTTTCTGCTCAATTCATCCAGACCACTGACTTTCACCACCAGAAAGCTGCTGCCAGACGCCTTCCCCTGGGCCAGAGCGCTGGTGACACGGGCATCAAAGCCACGGCGATTGAGCAGATCAGTCAGATCATCTTTGATCGATTGTTGCCGCAATTCTTCCGTCAGGACTATCTGTTCTGTAAAGGTTTGCTCCAGTTTGCCCGCCATATGGTTCATGGCTTCCACCACCCGGCGGAATTCACGGGTCTTTGGCAATGTTGACTGGATCTCAAAACGTCTCTGGAAAATAGCATTTGCCTGTCGTTCCATACCCGACAGCGGCCTGAGGATAATGCGTAACAAGAGATTTAAACCGATAATCGCCAGCAGCAAAGCGGCGCTGAACAGCAGGACGCTGGCCTTGGCTTTTGACCACAAGCTGCGATAGGCATGCCCGGGATGACTGATCACCTGCAACCTTCCCACGGGTACCCAGCCACTATTAACTTCCGTCGTTACCTCGAACAGTTGCAAATCAACAAGCTGAATAAACCAGTCCGGTATACCCTCACTCTCGACAGGTAGCTCGCTGTTCACCAGCGATTTGCCATCCATGCCCAAAAACTGAATCTTCTGGTAAAAGCCACTGTCAAAAACGGCATCAATAATAGAATCAATAATCGCCAGGTTTCCGGGTTCGGTCGCCGCTATGGCAACCCCAAGGGAGGTAGCGGTATCCCGGGCGTTAGACTGTAGCTGTATTTTCAGCGCATTGCGATCATCGCTGATATTCACTACCAGAGTGCCCACTAACAGCAACACCAGCAGCAAAGTCAGATAAATAGCCAGTTGCCTGAGTACCGTCATGGCAGCGTCTTCCGTTCAGATAAGAGGCGGGTGATCACTTGCCAGAAGCGGTATTCTGTCCGGCAACAAAGCTCGAACTGCCCGTCAGACTGGAGACCTCTGTATAACCATCCCTGGTTTTCTCAATAACCGTTATAAAGGCAAGCATCAGGGCCGACAGTCGGGATTCGTCATAGCCGGACAGCACAATGGCAGTACCGTCATCCTGAATATCATCCAGCGAGTGAACCAGTATTTCAGCGCTTTTCGTCAGGTCCTGAAAACCAAAGGACTGCCCGGAACCCAACAGGTTACAAACGGTCATCTTGAGTTGGCTGAGATCATTCCGGTTGAAACTGCCTTCCTCCAGGGTAAACAGATACCGGTGAATGTCCTGAATGACCGACTCAATGTTATCCAGGTAATTCTTGCGTAACTGATCAAGATGGTTACTGTACTGGTCACCCTTGTTGTTCTGGAAATCGCCCCAGATGGAAGCAATCATTTCGGTCAGCTGAACCGGATCAAATGGCTTGGCAATAACACCGGCGGCGCCCATATTTTTATATTCTTCGACTTCACTGGTCTGGACTCTGGCGGTCATAAAGATCACCGGAGTATTTTTATAGTGGGGGATTTTTTGCATTTCCCGGAAAACGGCAGGGCCATCCACTTCCGGCATCATGACATCCAGAAGCACCAGTTGTGGCTGCATCGCTTTACCCTTGTCAAGAAACTCTACACCGCTATCAAAGGTATCCACCTGGTAACCACTAAGGGCTTGCAAAGACAGGGTCACCAATGCACGAATGTCTTTATCGTCTTCTATATAGAGAATATTTTTAAGCGTTGCGGTGTTCATCCAGATAGTCCTGCCAGCGATATTTCTACAGAGTCTATCGGCGAACGGGTTCATTCTTGAACCCTGCGGGAAAGGCAAAAAAAACCTGGATTTCCACCCGGGGTTACCTTTTATACCGGAAGATTATTAAAGAATATCGGCTAATCAATAGAATGAGTAAGGATAGATGGTGCCCTACCCGTTAGTTATCTGGAGCTACTTTGTCCTGCGGTTATTCATTTTTGTATTTTTCATGGTATCGACTACAGATTTGGCTCTTTCATTGCCAACCATCCGTATAACCTTCGATCTAGAGAGGCTCTCAACTTGTTCAGTATTTTTAGCGACTTCCATCAAAGTCACTGCAATCATATCCTGTAAAGTTTCTAATTGTTTCATGGTGAGATTATCTGAGCGTCGATCATTCTCCATATCGTCTCTCAGGTTGTAGAGTCGATCTACGACATCAGCTTGACTCGCTTTGATCTCGCTGATATCCGACTCCCTTAAATTAAATACATTAATTTGTTGTGCTGGTTGTTGTGCTGGTTGTTGTGCTGCCACATCACTTCGCAAAATGAATAACCTGAGCCTGTTGGCTATGCTGACGACACGTTGTTTAATGCTCTTGGTATTTATAGTCTTTTCTTTTTGTTCTTCATTAAGGGTTGCTTTACCCGGTTTGACTTTTACTTTCTGTTCACGATTGTCTTTTTCTTTCGGGGGACCTGGCGGAGAGGAGGTGAATATAGCTTTAGTGATTAGTTTATGTAGTCCATTCATGGGCATGGGATAATTCCTTTTCTAAGTTATTCACTGATGTTACGCACCTTACTCGCCGCGCTATGTAGATACCACTGCCGTCTTTCCCGCGCAGGAGCCTGTCGCAAAAGGGCAAAACACCCCCCGACCGTCATCCTCGCGAAGGCGGTTGTCGCAAAACCCTCCTCGCTCCCACGCTTTTAGGCCCTGTGGGTCCTGCGTGGTAGCGCCAGGACCCAACCACAGACACGATTCCTGTGGTTGGCTATGCATTCCCACGC
>NZ_JAVRMB020000290.1:0-26906 GCF_031844845.1 Endozoicomonas sp. | reverse complement strand
CACATTATTGGGTGGCATCATCTTCTGAATGACGGACTCTTTGAACTCTTCTGAATAGCGGGCCATTGATCACTCACTGACCGCCCCCTGTTTAGATTTCTAATTTCAGGAGAGGTGACAACTATGCTGACACAGGGGGGGGTTTAGATTGTGGATGTCCTATTTCTTATTTTTTTTGTCTTGTTTTGTGGATGTCCTATTTCTTTTGGCTCGATAGCGATGGTATCTTTCTGCAAGCCATCAACTGCTACCCGGAACCCACCAAATTTTATGTGGAGCTGAACCTGGAGGCCGGCCTTCGTACCCAGGGCGTCGTCACCGCTGACAACACCACCATCGGCAAAGAATACATTGGCATTGTCGCCAGTATGCCGCTTTATTCCGCTACCGAGTTAAACCGACAACGGGAAAGGGAATACATGCGGCGCACAGGCACCGCTGAGCTTATAGGTCGATTTTTAACGGCCATAGCTACACACGAAACCATGCCCGGCGGGAAATAACACTCTTTCGGGCCTTAGAAGCCCGCTCACAGATACGAGTAAAAAAAGGCATTGTCAGCACCGATGAACAGGTGGCGTTGATGGAGAAACTGCTGGGCGCCCATAAAACACTGATCCAGGCGGAAGCAAGCATTACTACGGCACGTCTCGGGATTACCGGGCAGTGCTCAGAAGATAAACGGTCAAGTTTGAATAACTGGCTAAAAAGAATGGCCGTTGTGCCCGCACCTGTTGGAACTACTGAGGACAGAAAATGAAACCGGAAGCAATTAAGAGTGCCTTTAAGCACTATCAGGAAGATACAGGGCGCAATGATTTAATTAGCGATATTGGCATGATGAATGGGCAGGTTGTCAGACTCGCTGACCTGCCCGGAGAGCAAAGAGAACGATCAAGAGAAACATTGAATGCACAATTGAAGAAAACCAGACCAGAAGTACCAATAAAACCTGGAACGGCAATTTCTGAATACATTATCAGTGATACCAAAACACCGGCAGTGGGAGAGGCTGAAAGTGGACAGACCACTGGGGCAGTAAAAACTGAGGATGCAGAAGTAAAAGCAATACTGAAACAGTATAAAGATGATTATGCACCGCAATTCAAAAATATAAACGAAACGCTGGAGACTCAAATCATTCTTTTTGAAGGTAATTTACTCTGCGTGTCGAAAACCAAAAGAAGCATGAGAAAGGATCTGGGGTTTAGTACTTTCACCACCATATTTACCCGTGATGAATGGATATTTGATGAAGTAAAGAAATCATTAAAAATTGACAGTAGAGATTTTTTTATGAGCACCGTAGAAGCGCACCAATTCGAGAAATTTTGTACAGAGCAAAAATTGCCTATGGCAAGGCCAAAACGCATGACCTATGCCAATATCACTAATAGCGTCACCGACAACTTAATTAAAGATAAAATAAGCTCACATGACTCAAAAGACTTCATGAAGGCCTATCTGACAACAACGGACAATGGTAAAAGCACTGTGCGCTGTGCAGATGTTCTTGGTATGGAAGTCTATGAGGTAACCGTTACTGGTGGCTGGAAAGACAGAGAGCCAGAAGACCATGGCCTTAAAAAGTTTTTTGATGTAACCGCCCACATCAGAACCAAAAACACTAAACCCTTATGAAATGGATTAACCACGTCCTGATCGCCGGGGCGGTCACTGCTGTTTATGACGTACGATTGGTACCACCAACCATTATCGGGGCCACTGCTCCGGACTGGATGGAGTGGGTGTTAAAGGCGGTTGGCAGGCCGGTAAAACACCGGACTTCGACCCATTATCTGAGCGTGTGGAGCCTGGCCTGGATCGCGGCCATTTTCCTGCTGCCCGGGGGATTGGCGAGCACGCTGATTATGGCGTTTTGCTGGGGTGGGGTGACGCATATTCTCACGGATGCCATGACGGTTTCCGGGGTGCCGTTAAGCCCCTACAGTGACCGGCGGTTTCATTTATTTGGTGGGCGGTTCCGGACGGGTGAGCCTGTGGAGTACGGCATTTCTGCGGTGGTTGTTTTTAGCTGCATCGGATTGATGACGCTGATGCCCAGTGGTAGCTGGGCGCCGTTTTTTTATGACTGGGCTGGGTATTACGAGAGCGGTGTTATTGATGGGTATGAGTGGCGGGTGAACCGTTTTGAACCTCGTTCCCACGCTCTGCGTGGGAATGCATAGCCAACCACAGGAATCGTGTCTGTGGTTGGGTCCTGGCGCTACCACGCAGAGCGTGGGAGCGTGGGAGCGAGGAGGGTTTTGCGACAACCGCCTTCGCGGGGATGACGGTGTGAACCTCGTTCCCACGCTCTGCGTGGGAATGCATAGCCAACCACAGGAATCGTGTCTGTGGTTGGGTCCTGGCGCTACCACGCAGGACCCACAGGGCCTAAAAGCGTGGGAGCGAGGAGGGTTTCTCCTCGTTCCCACGGTCCCCCGTGGGAATGCATACCGAACCCGTCACAAATAAAACAGCCTGCATGAAACGCCCACAAATCCGGGAAAAGAGAGATCCCTCATCATTCGGCCAGCTCCGGTATGCATTCCCACGCAGAGCATGGGAACGAGGTTAACGCATTGCAACCATGCAGTAGCCCACAAAAGCGCAAGGAAGTTATTCCAGAACAAATCCTTATAGTGGTAACGCTGTCGTGTACTTCATCTGTTCCATGGCAAAGCTGGAGGTAACATCTGTCAGTCCATCCACAGCATTAACCAGCGCCTTATAAAACCGGTCAAAGGACTCTATATCCTTCACCACAACCCGAAGCAAGTAGTCATACTCACCACTCATCCGATAGCACTCAGCTATTTCCGGGTAGCCACTCACCACATCCCCAAAGGATTCCAGCCACTCACTGTTATGATGACGAGTCTTGATATGAACGAAGACCGAGACGCCCAGCCCCACCCTGGCGGGGTTCACCAAGGCAACACGCTTTGTGATAAAACCTTCACTCTCAAGACGCTTGATACGCTTCCAGCACGGTGTAGGCGATAAGTTTACTTTCCCGGCCAGTTCCACCATAGAAAGCGTTGCATCTTCTTGCAGTTCACGGAGGATATTCCGGTCAATTTTATCCATTAAGCCATTATCTTCATTGAACGAAAAAATTATGACTGTTCGAACCCTGCTCCAATAAAGGAAGATGCACAAACAGAAGAGATGAGCTTAACAGATTTGATAGTCGGTCAAACGGTGACAGGGTGTATGAAACATACACCCTTAATAAAGAAAAAATTAACTAAACTTTATCCATAGTCAGAAGGCCAATAACCTGCTGATCACGATCCTTAACCACCAGCGAATGAATGCCCTGTTCTTTCATTAGCAACCGAGCTTCTTCAGCACTGATATTTTCCTGAACACAAACAGGTGTGCCATTCATAATATTTCTTGCATGAATCCCCTGAAGGCTCTCTACTCCGGCCAGGTTACGACGTAGATCACCATCCGTAATAATGCCGCACAGCAAGTCACCGTCCATCACCAGGCACAGGTTAGTCCGATGACGGGTCATGGTCTGCATCACTTTACGAAGGCTGCAATCCGGCGAAACTACCGCCAGCTCTCCCCGCTGGACAACATCCCGCACCCAGACCATTTTCTGGTCACTCTGTTGAGCCTCGGGTGAGCTGAACAACCGTCGACGAATCAACGTTTCCGCCAGCAGGTCACCAATGGCCAGCAGAACCGTTGTATAGGTCGTCGGCGCCTGTGCGCGGTCTTCCCGGCTCTCCACCACACTGGCATCCAGTACAATATCTGCCTGTTCGGCTACCGGCCCATTGGGATCTCCGGTAATGGCGATCACTTTATTGCCCATTTGCCGGATGGCCGGATAAAGGCGCAGCAGTTCTTCCGTTCTGCCACTGTAAGACAGCATGACAATCACGTCGCCGGGACCAATCATACTCAGATTGTCTTCCCAGGTTTCAGCGGCATTCAGTATGTGTGTGGACAGCCCTGTGGCATAAAGAGTGGCAGCGATTTTCTGCCCCACCAGCCCGGACTGCTTCATGCCAAACATAATGGCCCGCCCACGACACTCGGCCAACAACTCCAGGGCAGCACTGAAACTACCATTGATCCGGGTCTCTAAAGCCCGGAGAGCCTCAATCTGACCGATAACGCTATTGCGCATAACGTCAGAAATCAGCTGGTTTTGGTCTAAACTCATAGTCCGTCTCTTCTAATCATTTTCCGCCAGTTTGACACAGAGGCGCTGATAGATAATTGATCAGGAGCATTGATCAATGGAGTCGCTACACGTTTATATCAGGTAGACAACTCCGCCTTTGACCTGGCAATCCAACGCAGTAAGCCTGTCTCCCGGACAAGGCCCGGCAATACACTCTCCGGTTTCCATCAGAAACTGTGCGCCATGGGTAGCACACTGAATCAGTCGCTTTTCTGAGTCCAGAAACTGATCAGGTTGCCACTCGAGGTTAATGCCAAAGTGAGGGCAGCTGTTTTCATACACATAAACCTGATCTCCCTGACGAACAGCGAACACATGCCCGCGTTCATTATGGAAGCCTTTGCTGCCCGGATCCTGCAGTTCATCAATAGAGCACAACCGAATCATAAGCGTTATTATTTCTCAGCAGGTTCTTCTGGCAGACGCACATCAAAAGGCATTCCCCGATGCAACACAATCTGACTGAAATAGAGGTTAATGGCCTGTGAGGTTGTTAATCCCAGCTGACGAAGAATATCTTCCGCCTCCTGCTTTAATCCCTCATCTATTCTTGCACGCACAGTCGTTTCTTTTGCCATAATCGCTACACCTCACTATAGAGTTATCTAAGCTCTTCTTAAAATAAGAAAAATATAAAGGAATCTTCTAAATATTAATTTACCGCCTCTCCCCTTACTCTCACAAAAGCCTCGAAAAAATCCGTAATTTTCACCAGCTTCAGGGCTATACCCTGCTGTTAAACTGCCGATTGACTGGTATCAAACGGCAAAATATAACAATCTATGAAAAGCAGGTAAAAAAATCTGCCGTGATTTATCCATAAAGCCTTCATAAAAGGCAGGTGTCATACAGTATGATGACAGGACTTTTGGCAAAACATAAAGAGTAAAACAGGATGTTTTACGCAGTCACCCATAAGGATCACAGAGGTAGAAACGCTTTTGTTATGTTAAACAATTTATCTCATAGCTTTACTTGTTTTTCGCTGGCCATATCACTCCTGTTCTCTCCGTTCAGCTTTGGTAATGACCTTAACCGACAGCAATCGCTGTTCATTTCCGTTGAAAAAGCATTAAAAAAAGGCGACTACCAGCCTTACCAGAAGTATCGTTCTGAGCTTAATGATTACCCTCTGGCTCCCTATCTGGAGTATCTCAGCCTGTCAGGTAATCTGAAAAATCTGCGCCAGAGGGATATTGACCGCTTCTCCAACAAGTACCCGGACCTTCCTCAGGCAGACCAGCTGCAGTGGCAATGGCTCCGCTACCTGGCCAGTAACCAGCGCTGGCAATCCTATCTTGCCGCCTATCAACAGGATGATGGTGGTCGCTATCAATGCCTGAAAGGTATTGCCCTGCAAAAAACGGGGCATAAAGAGCGAGCCTGGCAGGAAGCAAAAACGCTCTGGCTTAAGGGCAGCTCTCAGAATCAGGCCTGCGATCCGCTTTTCGAAAGCTGGAAATCTGCAGGCGAACTTTCCCAGAGCCTGATAATCACCCGTTTCTGGATGGCAGCAGAACAGAACAACACATCCCTGGCACTCTATCTTGATAAGTCCATTACAGACCCGGCCTTCAAAGCATCCACCCAGCGGTTCTGGAAGATACATAAAGATCCCGGGCTATTGGCTTCAACCCGTTTTAATGGTCAGCTTGAACACCAGCGGACCATTATGATCCATGGCATTAAGAGGCTGGCTTCCAAAGACCTGGACCTTGCCGTCAATACCTGGTTGCAACTACGGGACAGCCACCCATTTTCCCTGAAACAACGGTCAATGATTGACCAGCGACTGGCCATGAAAGCGGCAAAAAACTTTGTGGACAATGCAGAAACCCTCATTGCCCGGCTGGATCCCGATTTTCAATACCACAAGGTGACCGAGTGGCGAATCCGACTGGCATTAGCTGAGCAAAACTGGGACAACGTTCTGACACTGATTGCCCGTTTGCCCAAGTCCTTCCAGAATCACAGTCGCTGGCGCTATTGGGGTGAAGTTGCCCAGTTAAAATATCAGGAAGAAAATAACCCTGTGGGGGCGATACCATTTTCAAAGAAACCGACGCTTCTCAAAACACCCACACTCAGAGCACTGAGCAAAGAGCGTAACTTCTATGCCTTTCTGGTCGCTGACCTCAAAGGGCAATCTTTTCAGCTAAACCACCAGCAGAAAGCTATTCGCCTGCAAGACCTGCAGAAACTCAAACAATATTACCCGGGTTTTAAGCGCATTCGTGAATGGATATACCATGAGCGCTTCTATAACGCACAGTCAGAACTCAACCGGATTACCCCAAACCTGGACAATACCCAGAAAAAATTAATCCCCTATCTGGCCCAACAGTGGGAATGGCATCACCAGGCCATTATGTCGGCAGCTCGTGCAGCGCTCTGGGATGATCTGGATCTTCGCTTCCCTGCACCCGAGTCCGATATCTTCAGCAAATATGCGAAAAAACGTGACCTGGATTACCCTTGGGTTCTGGCCATTGCCCGTCAGGAAAGTGCCTTTAATCCCAGGGCCCGCTCACACTCCGGGGCCATGGGTCTGATGCAATTAATGCCAGCCACGGCAAAACAGGCGGCCAGGAAAGCCGGGATACCCTACCGCAAAAAATCAGAGCTCTATAAGCCAGAAATTAATATCGCCCTGGGAACCACCCACCTGGCCTGGTTGTCAAAGCGCTTTGAGAACAGTTTGATTCTTGCAACCGCCGCCTATAATGCCGGTAGTACTCCGGTTAATCGGTGGTTAAAGCAAAGAGGCCACTTACCGCTGGATATCTGGATTGAAACCATTCCCTACGATGAAACCCGTAACTATGTTCAGAGTGTTATGGCTTTTCGTGTGATATACAGCCAGAGACAGCCTGAGCTAAAAAGAGAGCCTGCACAGAAAAGAAAGCCTGCACGTATGTTCTCACCGCAGGAAGTGGCCTCTTTAAGTTTGAACCAGCAGGAGCCTCCCGTGATTGCACAGAGAGAGCAGAGCAAGCCATGAATAGAATGCTTCGGTTTTTCTCTCAGGACAAATCAGTAATCTCTGATAAACTGACTGGTTCTAATTTAAATTGTTGAAACACAATCAACAGGAGAACAACGTTTATGGACAGGCGTCATAAAACCCATACCGTTCAGGTTGGACACGTCGCCATTGGCGGCGATGCTCCCGTCGTGGTTCAGTCAATGACCGACACTGATACCGCTGATGTCCAAAGAACCATTGACCAGGTTCGCCTGCTGGCGGATGCCGGCTCGGAAATCGTCCGCGTCACCGTCAACTCAGAGGAAGCGGCCGCAGCGATACCGGCTATCTATGAAGGCCTGGCCAAACATAACTGCAATGTCCCCATCGTTGGCGACTTTCATTACAACGGTCACCTACTGCTGACCAAGTACGATGAAACCGCCAGACTCCTGCACAAATACCGCATCAACCCCGGCAATGTTGGCTTTGGCAATAAAAAGGATGATCGTTTTAATGCCATGATTGATGTGGCCATTAAATACGATAAGCCTGTACGTATTGGCGTTAACTGGGGCAGCCTTGATAAAGAGCTTTCCACCCAGCTGATGGATGAAAATGCCAAATCCGAAAATCCGAAACCTTCTCAGGAAATACTCCATGAAGCGCTGGTGCTTTCCTCACTGACCAGTGCTGATGCTGCGGTAGAGCGCGGTCTGGGTGAAGATAAAATCATTATTTCCTGCAAGGTTTCCCGGGTTCAGGATCTGATTCGTGTCTACCAGATGCTGGCGGATCGTTGTCAATACGCCCTGCATCTTGGGCTGACTGAAGCCGGCATGGGCAGCAAAGGCATTGTTTCTTCCAGCGTGGCTATGGGCATCCTGCTTCAGGAGGGCATTGGTAATACCATTCGCACCTCTCTGACGCCCGAACCCGGTGCCAGCCGCGACAAAGAAGTCATCGTTTCTCAACAGATTCTGCAGGCCCTGGATGTTCGCAGTTTTGCTCCGGAAGTGACGGCCTGCCCTGGCTGTGGACGTACCACCAGCACCTTCTTCCGGGTTCTGACCGATGAAGTGGATGGATTCCTGCGCAGCAGAATGGTCAACTGGCGACACCAGTATGTGGGTGTGGAAACCATGAAGGTTGCCGTGATGGGCTGTATCGTTAATGGTCCTGGCGAAAGCAAGCATGCCAACATCGGTATCAGCTTGCCAGGTACTGGCGAGGCACCTTCTGCACCAGTCTTCGTCGATGGCGAAAAAGTCACCACGCTGAAAGGTGAAAATATCACTGAAGACTATAAGAAAATGATTGAGGACTATGTCCAGAAAACATACGCGCCCCGAGACCAGCTGATCGCCAGCCGATAGTTGATGTCGCCACGGAGTGGTTTTCTCCGTGGCTGTTTTCCAAACGCTATTCTCTGTTCAACTTCACCTTCCAGTTCTCAGGAAATTAGCAAAACAGTCGTAAACCCTCGCATAAAATAAGCAACAATAGTTTTCAGTCATGTTAAAAGCCACTCTTAGGGTAGACGCTTACGGTAGACATTAAGCATCTATCCACTAATTCCAAGAGCCAAAGCCTGAACCACAAAGCACACAAAGAGCACGAAGAAGAGCTTCTCTCATTAAGAAGAGCTTTTCTTTTCCTTTGTGCTCTTCGTGTGCTTTGTGGTTCCAATTCAAGACCCGCAACACGTATCAATCAACTTGTCAGCGCCAGTCAGCAGGGGCCAGAGAAAGAGGGCACCATCAGGAAGAATTCCTTAATGTCTATCCTAAGAGGGTAGACATTAAGCCGCTTCAAATCGGCAGACGATAAAGACTTGGATACTCTCCCATGAGGAGCAGGTCTGGCAGCCGTAGCTCGGTTCCCCGTTCAGGAGAGCCGACGGTCTATACCATCGACAAATACGGAGTCGAGTGTTGCATGGCGGTTGGTTCGGGTGTCGGCTCGCAAGCGAACCGACCTACGTCGAAACATAAGCGGGCCAACGAATAATTCCTTAATGTCTACCCTAAGAAAAACCACTAAAGTACGCATTTACCCAACACCCGAACAGGTGAAATTTTAAACCGTCAGTTTGGCGGTGTGCGCCATGTGTGGAACAAAGCATTGGCAATAAAGACACATTACTACAAAGTTCGGGATGCAGGGATTTTCGATCTAATGAATGACCGCACACCCGCTTCTGCCGCCCTGCTGAACTTACACAAAAAAACTGCGATTTTATCCTTCAAACGGAAAAAACATTTGTGCCGATTTCAATGGCGGTCAATTAACAAACTAACCATTCATTCATAAATCTTCTGACAGCTGTCTTATATCTCAATCCGTTGAACTTAAATCAGTTCTCCAAAAAAATAAAATTGATCTAGAATCCTTATTGGTAAGGATATCGCCTGTTAACGGTGACATAACAAAAGATAATTCGGATTAAGGCATTTGGTTCAATCAAGTAAAAAATATATAAAAAGTTCTGGTTATAGATATTTTTCAAAGGCGCAGGTTCAATAAATATTCATTGATATTTGAACGGTGGTGAGTACCTTTTATGACAATAGAAATACAAATATCGTCTCCGAATGCATCGATGTATCCAGCATTGGGACAATCACCAAGACAAAGTGAAAACACCCTTGGTTATCTGATCGGCATTATCAATCCGGGCAGCGATAACTGCATGCCGTCCACTTCGGGGGATTCGGACACTCCCGCCCCACCCTTGTCCACCAGAAACGCAAGCCATCTCCCGCAGGAAATAGAATCTTTCAGAGCCAGTGATGTGTATGCCTGTTCAATCAGTCAGCTCGGAGACTGTAGCGACGCCAATGATATTGCTCCAGCCATGCTGGCCAAAATGCCTGCAAAGGAAGGATCACCGCAAGGCAGGATTTTAGTGATTGAACAGGGCGCTACAGTAAGGCTCTATTCTGACACTTCGCCTCCCGGCGGACAGGTACTGGGGGAAAACGAGACATTAGAATTAGAAGGTGTCGTATATGTCCAACTCGACGAAGGTGTAAAAGGCGACAGTGTGTATCGGGAGATTATTACCGCTGCCGCAAATACCGAAAAAACCGAAAAAACCGAATCTTCGGACATCAGTGATGAGGCCGTCAAGTTGCTGCGTGAAGAGGTGGCAGACTTTATCAGGAAAGAACCCGACATGGCTGAAGCGGAAAATCAGGCTCTGGAAAATGATCCATTCGATTCATTGGAATCCACTGAGGCCGTCGCTGTCTACAATAGCTGCCCTTCCCCTGACAATCCCAGCTTCAAGCTTACCCGCAGGCAACACCCTGAGCATACTGTGTTTATCCCCAAGCCCGCACGCCCGTGGGCAGAATCGCTCATCTACTTGCTGAACGGCATTGCGCCGGTGGTAAGCAAGGTAGTCCGGAATATAGTCTGGAATACAGTCAGAGAACCGCTATTTGGCCCTTTGCCGCTCAGGAAAGTGACCTCCATCGCTACCACAGATCCTTCAACGGCCGCATCATTCCACCGTTATATTAATAATCATAAAAATCTGGCCAACTTTATTACCGTGCTTGACCAGGGATTGAATGAAGCGGAAGAAGGGGGATTATCCGATGACGACAGGATATCGTTTGAGGATACCAAACGGCTCTCCCAACGGCTGCAAGAAATCCTTGAAACGGGAGCTACCCTGACTGAAGAAGGGAGCGCGAACCTGTGGCGTTTAATTGAGCCACTTTATCTGGAGGATCAGTGCCCGGTCCCACCGGAAGCCACTGAGGCCACTGAGGCCACCGGGGATGAAGACGTCCCTCACTTCGATAACCGCTGCAATAAAAGCGACAATGGAACAGCAAAATCCGCCACTGCCCGACCATCCCCCGCCGAGAGTCATGATCCTTCGCCCCCCCTGCAGGCAACGAATACCGGGCAAAATGGCCCGACATCCTGCCTGAAACAGATGGTTAATTATATCTGGAATGCGTTGCCCGGGGACCCGTTGACCCTGCCCGGCGTTGCCGGAGAGATCCTCTCCGAGCCCCCCAATGATTCAGGCCCTCTTCCCCGGGAACCCGTCGGTCTGAACAGCACCGCAACCATTTCGGAGGTTACTGATATTCCGGACCCGCAAATCAGTCCCGTAGAAGCGATACGTACTCTTCTGCATAACCCGGCCGGACACATCCCCCCCTTTGATAGCAGCAATCCGAACATTACGGTCAGCCAGCAAAACTATGAGTACAGCCGTCTGGTCCTGAGCCTGTTTCAGCTGGGGATCATAGAGGATTATCAGCAGCCCTATATATTTATACCAGCTTCACCCACGGAGTCTGCTAATACGACGGAGATTGAATGTAAAGCAGTAAATCTGGCCAGCGATCCTTCCGCTCAGGTGATTAATGCCCTGGCAAAAACAGGCCCGACTGATAGCCTGGCTCGACAACTGGGCGAAATCCATTACCGGTCTTCGTTCCTGGACCGGTATATTTATGCTGGCTCCACCCAGGATCCCCCTCCGTCAACCAGCACCATTAATGAGGTTATTGCGAGTTGTTACCGGTTTGTTTCCGGTCAGGGTTATCAGCTCATAAAACAGGCTCTCACCTATCAGGAAGTGGTGACCGGGGAATGTCTGAACCAGGAACCGCCGGTGATTGAGGGAACTGCGCTGAATTCAGCAGCCGATTCCATAGCAGCACAATCGCCATCAGATGTTTCTGTTTATGCCCCATCTGAATCTACCCCGGTCACGACCACCACATCCGGGCAACCTCTGATTAACGACATTATTAACAACCAGCCATCACTGCTGGAGGCAATCAATACTGCTGTCGATCATATCGCTTCACTGCCTGACAACCGGCGTCATTCTAACCCGCTTGCAATACTGAAAACATCGTTAAGGGGGCGGGAATGGACAATCCCCGACTCAAACAAGGCATTGAACAAGTTTATGGCGGAATACCGGCGACTCGGTGAGCAACAGCGCAGAGTAGTCACGCTCTCCCCTCATAAAAACCTGGCTGGTTACCTGGAGAATCTGCGCACCCAAACCGGCCGGCCAGACCTGGCGCTGTCGGATAAAATATGGGTCAGCAGTCAACACAATGGCCTCCGTTTGTTAATCCCTTATAAGTTGCAAGCGGTTTTATCCGGAGCCTTATCCCGCTATGAGGCTGCACAGCTTATTCTGCCACAATCACTGGAACGTTTTCGCACGGAATGGGTTGCTGAAGACCTTGTCGACCAAGTGCGCTCTTTTGAGGTTGAGGAGGCGTTGCCCCCGGTCACGACCACACCCGGGCAATCTCTGATTACCCGCATTATTAATAACCAGCCATCACTGCTGAAGGCAATCAATAAGGTTGTCGATCATACCGCTTCACTGCCTGACAACCTGCGTCATTCTGACCCGTTTGCAATACTGAAAGCATCTTTAAGGGGGCGGACATGGACAATCCCCGACTCAAACAAGGCATTGAACAATTTTATGGCGGAATACCGACAACTCAGTGAGCAACAGCGCAAAACAGTCACGTTCCCCCTCCCCCTCCCTAAAGAACTGGCTAGCTACATGGATATGCTACAGCCGGCAGAGGGTCCCAGTACTCTGGACTTGTCAGACAGTGTTTGGGTGAGGCATCCAGATAAGGGGCTCCAGTTACTGATACCCTATACGGTGAAAGAGGTATTGTCCGGGGCATTATCTGGCTATGATCCGAAGCAGCTGATCGTTCCACCTGTACTGGATAAATTTCGTCGCTACCTGGTTCATGAGCACTTTGCAGAAATAATACATAACGCCCATGTATCTCGGGCTGGTGTGCGGGGGTCCTTACATAACTATCTGGAAATGTTCGACCACTATTCTGAACGGGAACAGCAACGTGCTTTAGCGACCGTACAAGCTCACGACCCCCATCAACTGAAAGGTTATTTACGGGTACTGCGAAGCCTTGAAACGTACTTCTCCCTCCCTGCTGAAGGTAGAGATGAGCTGAAGTTATCCGATAAGGTCTGGGTCAGACTGAATTCCGATGAGACTCTCTCTGTTATACTGCCCGTTTACCGTGTGGGGGAGGTCTTATCCGGGGCGTTATCCGGGTATGATCCGGAAACACTTATCCTGCCCTGGCAATTAGAAAAATACCGACACATCATTACCGTGAGAGGCTTTGCCGATATCCTTCACCAAGCCTGTCAGGAGCACTGCAACACTGACTCCATTAAACGCAACCAGGCCCCCCGGGATGTCCTTGGCAAATGCATGCATTTCAGTGAGAAGCTTCAGGATAATCGCTTTATCCTCTCAACCATTAACAAGATCGTAAACGAGATTGTCGTATATGAACCCGACCTGATGGAAACAGTGATTCAATGGTTGGCCGCGAAAGCGGGGACCCGTGTTTACAAGGACGAGCAGTTAGAAACGTATAAATTGGAATTCGAACAGGCTTGCCAGGCCGAGAAAGATCGACGTCGGAGTGAACCACCGTTGGGAGAAATCACCTGGAGATCCGAAGAACAACGACAGGGTTTCCTGAATTTAATTCAACCCGGTAACGACACTGAACAACTGACTTTATCTGACCGGATCTGGGTCAGGTTCACAGTGAATGGACTCCGACTGCTGGTACCCTATACTCTGGAGGAAGCATTGCAGGGTGCATTAGCCGGAATGGAAATAAAGCGTTTTCTGGTGCCACCGGCAGTAGAACGCTGGCTTCCCGATCTTACCAATGAAAACGTGACATCGATTCTGGATAAAGCCTATAAGGCGGATATGATCGAGACTATCAGGGCGCCTATTGCAGAGAAGCTAAACAGATTGGCATATCCTCTTACGAATCTGAAAATTAACGTTCAGATAATGATGGCTAACATTCCTGACTTTCCGCACGATAATCTGGATCTGCATACAACAATTGGATATTATAAGACGGTTACACTCTCACCGGATGTGCATGGAAAGGCCGGCATTGGGAGATCCAAAAAAACTGATATTCAACCGTATACAGTCCTGGATGTAATAATAAATACGGGAAAAGCAATAAACGCTCGCAACGCGTTTAAAAATATAGTCTTAAGTCCGCAATACAATAATCAAATGATGCGGTCTTTGGTAAAATCTTTGACTGAGATGAATTGGGAGAAACAACTGAATGAATTCGCCAATGATTGTAGAGAAGACAATAATTTTATAAATAGTCTCAGGCAACTGATGAAAAAAAACAGTGAGCTCTATCCCCCGCCCGATACGCTTAATCAATATATGATTCATATGGGGACTACAACAAACGCACACCCCTTTGTTGTAGCACTCATTGAGCATAAAGGAGCACGCGAAAAAGTGGCAGGACTTTATTCTTATCTAACCGGAAAGCGTTTCACATTCGATCAAAACACATTTGGCGTAGCAGACCACGATTCACGCCATGTTGAAATACTTCCTGATAAATTTGCAGCAGCAATCAAAAACGAAAAAGATTCTCCTGAAATATTCCGGTGGATGATGGAAAATGGAGGTGATAGTGCACTAAGGGAACTTTCTCATGGGTTGCAGTTCTACACTGACCTGAATCATAAGATGTCGTGGACCTGGAGTGGCGGAGGGGGGGCTGGCTACTTTATTAAAACCGCACCTACGAGACTTGCATCCGTAGCTTCCATGCTGGCAGAAGATTTGCACTCTACCTATGAGGAGGTAGAGCAGGAGGCAAGTGATAAAATAACCAGGGAACTATTTAATCTATTCAAAGATGTAGTGGGTGTGATAGGAATGATTCCTGTTGTTGGTGATCTTGTAGATATAGTGGGGACTTATGCCATTTATGAACTTGAAATGGCTTGGGAAAAAGATGTTTCACTGCTGAAAAAACTGGAAAAAGAGCAAAAAGTGGCTGGGTCGATAACTCTGACCGCTGGATTTGTACCGGGAGCGTCATCGCTACTAACTCACATTTTCAAGGGGCTAAGCGATGGACTTTCTATCACTATAAAGAAAGTCTTTAAAACTGGAAATCCAGGTATCGTTGCTAAAAATTCAGATATCGTTGCTAAAAAGCCAGTTATCGTTGTTGATGGTAGCCCAATAAAGATAGGAGAATTCGAACTGATTGACGGTTCGCCAAACACCAATCACTACCAACGGGTAATAGAGCCGGACAGCAAGACTTTTGGAACCCTGTGCAGTACTGTCAACTCCAGAATAAGACGTGCTGGCGATTCTGCTGAATGTGCACCAGTGGCAACAGTGGCAACAGTGACAGAAGCGGCACGATTGAAAAAAGAGGCTCTAAGAGACTCTATAATCACACCAGATCTTATGAAATACGTTGTCAGGAGAGAGGATGATGTGGTGGTCGCATATTTCCGTAATCCAGCTACAAGTACTACCGCTTCTTACAAACTTGATCCAATGGCTCCTTCCATAGATGTTTACCCCTATCTAAAGGATGCTTTTTTTAGAATGAAAGCAGATGCTGATAAATATGTAGCAGATTTGAAGGCCAAAATAGAAAGCGGTCCGACATCAACAGCTGATGTCGATGGTTTACGACGTAGAAATAACGGCTCAATCAGATCGGGATGGGACTTCTTTTCCGTTCAAGCCAAATTTGATCACACTCGAAAGCGTGCTCAAGCTAAATGTTTAGCTGTTGATATGGGTGGTCGCGTAATAGGAACCAATACTGGTGGCAGTTGGCCAGGAACTTTCACTCTGCGAGGCTATAAAAAAGCACTCCCAAAAATATATGACTCACAGAAACAGGTTGAGAGAAGCAAGAGACTCATTAAAACCTTGAAAGATGTTAGAAAGAATAGCCGTAACATAGATTCCAATTGGGCTGTATTGTCGGAAGCCCGTAAAACGTTGGAAGAATTAAGAACCGTCAATACAGCCTACAGAAAAAGAGCGCACCCCGGCATAGGAGCGAATCAAGATGCAGGCCCCAGCAAAAGAGTACGCACCGGCGAAGAAGCAAGCTCCAGCATGGGAGTCATCCCCCCTGGAAATAAAGCGATAGACCCTGCCCTAGACCTGGACTGGGATCTGGACTTGTACCTCGGCATGGACGGGCCGTTGGATCCTGCAGACCTAAACCTGGACTTGTACCTGAACAGGGATTTGAATCCTGCAAACCGGGGGGGCGGCCCTGACCTGGAGGGGGCGTTGGCCCCTGAAGTAGGCCAAGACGCGGAGGATCTATTCGAGGTGTTGGCCAGGGAGTTGGGCCCGAGTGCAGAGAAAAAAGGACATCCATAAAAATAATCACCCATCGTTGGCGACTTTCATTACAACGGTCACCTGCTGCTGACAAAATATGATGAAACCGCCAGGCTTCTGCATAAATATTGCATCAACCACGGCAATGTCGGCTTTGGCAATGTCGGCTTTGGCAATAAAAAGGATGATCGTTTTAATGGAGAGTGCACTGCAATGACACTTGACCTTGTATCCATTCATGACCGTACTCTTACATTAGGTCCTAACTCATCATCACCATGTGAAACCATGGATTTCGTAACTAAGGAAGCGACCAGGACTACACAAATTCTATGTACCCGTACTCCATTATCAAGATCGTTTTCGTATGCCACAGTTACTGAATTTTTCCCTGAAAAGGTCTACTTATCAGGTAGTCTCCGCTATGCTGAAGATATAGCAATCATCTCTGCCGAGTATCGTTTTGCTGTTATTAATGAGCGAGAAATTCATATCGTCAAACCCTTCATCAACCATTTAAATAGTAAAAATATCCTGGTATTAATTGAAAATGAAAGTGATAAGACAAACAAAAACTACTTTTTAAAATCGGGAGAGCAAGAACAAACTGATACAGACACATCCCTTTTTGGCTCTGCTCCACTTAATAGTAGAGAACCAAACCCTGACACTTCAGATGAGACTGCTTCTACTAAACGTCCAAGATTAGCAGGCCCTGAGGCAGAGTCTACTGATGATGCAATTCTTTCCAATAAATTAAACTACATTAATAAATGCGCTGCTTGTCATTATTTATTTACAAGAAGCAATACTAGATTACCTATATTTAAAACATGCAAAGGCGATAATGTTGCACACTTCTATCGTACAGACTCATCGCGTAATTCGGAGACCACAAATTGGCCGCACATTGAAGTAATAGAAGGGTGTGATTCGGAAGCCAGAACCTATACCGTTAAAAAAGTCACGGAATCCCCCATAGAGACCAGTCAGTATCGGCTTATATTACTCCGAAACAATGATGCTATAGGGGGGGGGACATTTGTTGCTTGCCAAAAAGCAATGGTTATCAAGAAAAAAACACTACCGTTAAAAACGGTGGATCCGGTTGAGTTGAATAATTTATTATTAGAGGCAGTTTCCAAAAACCACGCCACATCACCTTCTACATTGAGAGAAAACAAAAATTTGGTATTAGAACCACTTGATCCATATACAGAAAAACTCACAGAACAATTTAATATAAAAACTGCCTGTCTAAGTATACTTATTAAGCAGTATCAAAACAGGGCGAAAGAGTTTTTTTCCCATCGGGATACGGTCGGCAAACCAAAAGAAGAAATAGGGAAAGCACTAACGTTCATCGGGAATTAAAAAAAGAATTATTAGATAATAAAAAATGTGTTGAGAACATAATGCAGGGAGAGCTGGCTATTGAATACAGCAAACATTATATGCCTGATAACATGCGTACGCATGCTCTTCCAGCCTTGATAGAGAGTCAAAAATCGGAACAACAGAAACTGTCAACAATCAACCCTTCTGACAAGGATGCTTTCAAACCCTGCCAATTGGCAAGTCTGTTAATGGATGCCAGCTATGGCGCGGCCATGAAAGATGAACTGGAAAAATCCGAGAAAGAATTTATAGAGAATAATTCCGATAAATTACGTGGCCTAAGAACCTGTGGTAATATTCTGCTTGCTGAGCTCTCGCCTTTGACAATCGTGCCAATCAGATAGTCAGCCAGTCATTGATACCGTCTCGGAATTTTTTCTCCGAGGCAGTTGTGCAGGGGCTATTCTCTATTTAACTTCCAGCTCTCAAGAATTCCGTGAAATATGGATAAACCCAGTCGCCTTTTACAATAGAAATAGTTGAAGATCGAATGATTGGCCGGGGGGTTGCAGATGCCAGGCTGGCCATCGCGATGTTTTCAATACTCGCCAGAGAAATTTCTCAGGATGATACCTTCAAGGGAACGCTGGTTCTTGCTTTTGATGCGGATGAGCAGTCAGGACGCTTTACTGGCATTCAACAAATCATCCAAAAGGCTCCCAAAGCAGACGGTATTATTCTTGGTTACCAGGGCGCGGGAGAGATCTCCATTGGAGCCCGTGGCATTTTACGCTTGTGGATCAACATTCATGGAAAAGCTGCCCACCCCGGATCCCGGAGCCGCCAGGGTGTTAATGCCATCAATCTAATGGCTCAGGTACTATCAGCGCTGGGCCAGACCCATCTTGCTAACCATACTGAACCTTACTTCCCCTTCGGCAGCCAGCTTCAGCCAACCCTGATCAAGGGCGGCGATGCCCTTAACAGGGTTCCCGACCAGTGCTCAGCCTTTATTGATATCCGTCTTCTGCCATCCATGGAGAAAGGTGATGTAGTTGATCAACTAACATCAGTCATTGAGCGTGTTATGGCTGAGACTCCAGATGGTCACTACTCCATCGAGTTACTGGAGTGGCTATGCAGTCATGGCTGGCTATTATCACCGGGGCTATGGCCTGCCCTGGTCAGCTTTGTCCTGATGATCCTTTCATTTCAGTGGAAAGATCGTTATCAGGATAAGCTCACTGATATTTAAGGTTTCATGGTCAGCGTATACTTCGCCTCACCCGGTAAGAATGGGCTGGCCTTTCCTTCCACCCAGTCCATATAGCCAGCGCTAAAGAAGGGAGACAAAGGATGCCCACTCTGACCACCGGGCATATGGAAAATCGCTTCGTTTTCACGCCCGGGCGAAACCACCATTCGCTCTGATACGCCTTTATCTGAACGTTGAGCCTTAGGCATCCAGACATCGCCAGAGAGCGGTATCCCCGGCATATTCAACAGTTTGCCAAATACCGGGATTGCACCACTCAGAGGATGACGAATCTCCGCCATATTCCTTTGCCCCCAGGTTGCATTGGCTAACTGTTCAACACCACCCAGATCATTAATAACCTCATCAACGGTTTCCAGCAGCAGCTCATCCCAGCTTTCATAGCGAGGACTCAGCCAGTTCACAGGACGTTCATCCAGAAGACGCCATACCATCTCGGTTTCATGATTCAGCTTTTGCATAAAGCCGTCTTCAACGTCATCCCTGGCCTCTGGTGAGAGGGAAAGGAAATAGCGACCCAGTGAAGACATAATCTTCAGCTTCAGGGCATCGTTATATTCCCTGACGAGACGATATCCAACGTCATCTGTCGCCGCCTTGCCAGACCAGTTTTTCACATAACCATAGAATTTCTGCCGCGCTGGATTACTGTCTCGTACGTCTTCTGTGAGCGTCTCCAGGATTAAACGACGCCAGTTATCCATATAGAGTGCACGGTGATCCAATGAGATTTCCAACAGAGCCTGCTCATCGGCACTTTCCAGAGCCATCAGGGCATCACGGATTTGAATTTGCCGTGGTCCAAGAGCGTAGCCGCCATTGCCCATCTTGTCATAGTCTTCACCACTGACAATCCGGGCATTGGCCGTCCACACCCGCTTATTGGCAGGGTTGAACACACGAGGGTAGTCCACATCCGGCAGCCAGCCATTCCAGTTGTCATCAGCCTGCTGCCAGGGCAGAGGATAAGTGGAATCGATACCGGAACGGTTGGGAATCTGTCCGGCAACCGTCCAGCCAATGTTTCCTTCCCGGTCACCCACCGTAAAGTTCTGCGGCGGAATACCGCTGCCATTGGCAATGGCCATGCCCTGCTCAGCGTTCCGGGCAACCTCCAGATACATCAGATTTACGTTGGTTGCCTCTGGACGATAAGCCGTCCAGCGCAGGGCATACTGTGTATCATCGTAGAGTGAGTCAACCACGGGGCCCCAGTGCGTTCCCGAATACTCGACAGTAACGGGTTCCTGCCCTTTAACATTGATCGTCTCAGTCCATTTTTCCAGAGGCTTCGGCCCCTCAGTGGTCATGTACTGACCCTCTTTAATCTCCAGTTCTACAAGATCAACCCAGTCGCCAGCAGTATTGGTAAAGCCCCAGGCTATATGTGTATTGCTGCCAACAATAACAAACGGAGTACCCGGTAACGTCACACCGGTAATACTAACCATTTCCTGAGGCTGATCCGGGTGTGGATAACTAAGAGAGGCACGATACCAGATCGTCGGCACCCGATGGCTCAAGTGCATATCATCCTGAATAATTGCACTGCCATGGTCTGTTAACTCACCAGACACTGCCCAGTTGTTACTCCCGATCAGGCTGTCTTCCAGCGTCGTACCACCAAGATTGGCGTATAACTCCGCATCTTTGCTTCTCAGATCAACCAGCTCCGAACCAGGAGTAGAGGCATCAGGCAATATTCCAGGCTGCAGCGGTGAATCCCAACGGGTTTTCAGGGGAGAGAGGAAATCAATCACCTCTGGCGCAGTTACCCGGCTGAGGAAGCCCTTCAGATTATCCAGTTTGACTTCATCATCATTGAGATCAATGTACATGCTGAAAATCGACAGGAAGCCATCTTCATTTCTCCAGGGCTGAGGATCAACACCCAGAAGCAGGTATTCAAAAGGCACCTGTCCCAGATCCTCAAGACCCTGATTCACACCACTGGTATAAGCATCAAGCAATGCCCTGTGATCAGCAGTCATCAACTCAACAGCCTGTCGTGCCACTTTTCTAAAGCGATGCTTTCTCTGACGCTTGTCATGTTCCAGTGCCAGTTTACCAACCAGCTCGGAAAGTTCTCCTGCTGAGTTACGTCGGTTCAGATCCATCTGAAAAAAACGTTCCTGGGCGTGAAGGTATCCTGTGGCAAAAGCAACATCCTTACGGTCACTGCCCGAAATCAGGGGAACACCCTGAGCATCTCGTTCGATAGTGACCGCAGAATTCAGTAAAGGCGCCCTGATCTCTCCTTCCAGAGTGGGAAGGCTTTGGCGGAGAAGGACAAAAATCGTAAGGATAATAACCAGAGACAGTGAGACAAGGAGAAAAAAGCCTCTCCTTAACCAGATCAGCATTGCGCTACTCCATTGTTCTTATTATATAGGGCTGAAAAAATAACATAGTTTTGGCAAAGTTGCCTAATGAATGCAGAGCTCACCACCGTACCTATAACTCTCATCTTAAAATCCTGATCGACGCTATTAGCCTCCATCAAAATAGCATCACGCGCTGTCAAAAATTATTACTTTGTTCAAAGGTTGAAATACCGATAGAATACCGCCCGTTTTGAATGGCGAAAATGTACAAATATAAAGGTACGACGCCTGAGTTCCCTTACCTCAACGAAAAAGGACTTGCCATGCCAACCAGCAACCGCAACCTGAACCTGAACATCCTGTTTTTACTCTCGATATTTCATATCGTTACCATCACAGCCAGTAACTATTTAGTCCAGATTCCTTTCCAGTTTTTAGGCATGCATACCACCTGGGGTGCATTCACCTTTCCATTTATTTTTCTGGCTACTGACCTGACCGTAAGAATGTACGGCTCTGAACAGGCCCGGAAAATTATCTTTATGTCCATGTTCCCGGGCCTTTTGATTTCCTACCTGGTATCGGTACTGTTTGTGGATGGTGCTTTTCTGGGCATAGAAAGCCTTGCTGATTTTAATGTGTTTGTGGCCAGAATTGCCGTCGCCAGTTTTGCTGCTTACCTGATTGGCCAGATTATGGACATCACCGTCTTTAACCGTCTGCGTCAAAACGCAACCTGGTGGGTAGCACCGGCCTGCTCCACCGTCGTCGGTAACCTGATTGATACCCTGAGCTTCTTCAGTCTGGCCTTTGCCGGATCATCAGACCCATTTATGGCCGCAAACTGGATGGAAATCGCCCTGGTGGATTATGGCTATAAGCTGGCTATCAGCATGCTGTTCTTTCTGCCTATGTATGGTGTACTGCTGAACTTTATGGTGAATAAACTGAATATTCCCATCAATATGAGACCTCAACAAACTGCATAACAATATATGGACAAAAGAAAGCCCCGTTTAACGGGGCTTTCTTTTGTCCGGGAAAACCTGCTCACTTCAATAACTACTAAAAGACTGTAGACCATGTGCTTACATGCAATATTCTTGAGTCACGCAGGCTGATCATAAAATGTTATCCAACACTTGATTACGGGGACGTTTTTGAGGAGACAAAGGTTCAAATTTCGTTGCTACCAAAACACCTACCTCTGTTACACGCGCATAAGTGTTGCCTGCCTCCTGACTTGTTGAGAATTCAAAACGGCCACCAGCAGCGACAGTATATTCACCTATAATAAAACAGGATCTTGATATCATCCTAAGATCACTTATTAACTGTTTTTCTTCATTACCTGTCGTCAAGGCTGAGGAAATATTTCTCAGTGCTTCTTCTATGCACACGGAGAAATCTTTAAATGTCGCTTCAGACCGGCAATGTCGTACTAAATGGCGCTCATCGGCTAATTGTAGCTGCGAATCAAACCCTATACTTGTACAACATGGGCATATTACTTTCATTTTCAGACTCCAGAGATGACAATATTAAACATTAGGCATCGAAACATCCCGTGAGTTCCTGATTACTCCACTGGAGCGAAAAACTGAGTCCGTTAACTTAGCTGAGGGTAACCTGGAGTTTATCGTTCAATGAGTATTTCAGTACTGGCAATCCGGTTAACCAAAGGTACCGATCTCAAGAAAGCTATTCAGCAGATGGTACATGAACATCACATTTCAGCAGGCTCAATTGCCTCCTGTGTTGGTTGCCTGTCAGCAATAAATCTTCGTCTTGCCGGTGCTGATACCACTTTAGCGACTAAAGACCCTTTTGAAATTGTCTCAGTAATGGGGACACTGACACCGGATCATCAGCATATTCACCTTTCTGTAGCCGATAAGCATGGAGGTGTGCATGGTGGACATTTATTGGAAGGCAATATTATTGACAGTACAGCAGAGGTCATTATTCATAGTTACCCACAGCTTGGTTTTTCAAGAGATTTTGATCCATCCACTGGCTATTCTGAACTAATCATCAAGGACAGCTAGCTCTTAATCAACCGGATCATTTGAAGGCTTTGGAACAATTTCTTCTTATCACTCTCAGAAAGATTGGTCGCATTAACAATTCTTACAAACTCCTTTTGCATTTTATTATCGAAAGCCCTCCCTTCCTTTAGATAATCCCCAATTCTGATAATAATCTCGTCACCCAACGCCAGAAGCTTTGGCCTGACCTCCGAGGCCAAATCACGATGTCCATTATTATGAGGCTGAGTAAATAGCCAGTCAGCCATATAACGATACTGAATAGCTTTAGCGGCATCCATCTGAGCCTGACAGAAAGCCGTTATGGATTCAGGCTGCAGACCTGCCAGCTCTGCATCGATCAATGCCTTTTCAAGCACCTGTTTTTCTCTGGATAAATCTTCAACAGCACTGTGGCTTCTGGCCTTAAACAAGGCTACATCCTGCATGTAGACGAGTCGCTGGTTTATTAACTGAAAGATTCCATTCGACATTGTGTCTGCAACCGTCAGGATAGAGAGTGTTAAACACAATAAGCTGGCAACAACAGACTTCATAACAACCTCAGCAAATTGCCTGATTAAGTAGAGCGATACTCTATCGACCACATCTTATTTATCACCGGCGCTCTGATTTTTTATTACAATCTAACTAAAATAGATTATCTGCCATCGTAAGTAGCACTTTATGGAAATGTAAAATAATCACAGGAAAGACATTCGCAGCACCGCCTTGGCAAGGCTCTTTGCTGAACCCATAACCAGAGAGAAAATCCCGGGAAGCATTTTGACTGAACAGATCGCAACTTATTCATAAATAATGAGTCCAAGGCTGACAACCCACTTCGAATCACCCACCAGGATGATCTAACGACACCATGACGATTCAACTTCCCCAAAAAGCCGCTGATGCAATACCTGCCATAGCTACTCAACCGGATTTGGAACAAACCTCGTCATCTGGCCAACGATGGGGGCGATGTTTATCCCGTACAGGAAGGACTGTCCACCAGACACTGCCGAGAGTCGAACGGAGCCCCCCAGCATCAACAACTAACCTTATAAACCGGTTAGCAGTTCCACAGCCATCAGCGGCGGCTGCAACAAACGCCAGTAAATCTGTAACCACATCGAAAGCCGCTGCCCCCCCCGATATTGTAAATAACTTAAAAATCACCTTTTCCAATGGGGGTACAGCAACCCTGCAGGAAATACTCGATAGAAAACCAGAACTGATCAATCAGCCAGTCATGCTCAAATCAAAAAAAGATACAACCCTTTTGCATATGACCGCTTATCATGGGTATTTAAACGCTACTCAGACTCTATTGACCAAGGGGGCAAATAAGGATGCAAAAGATTTTTGTGGCTTGACCCCACTGCATGTAGCCACAGCCAGACATCATTCATCCGTTGTTGAGTTGCTGGTGAGCAGTAACGCAAATTTAGAAGCAACAGATAATAAAGGCAGGACACCCCTGCATGTAGCCGCCAGACTTAACTGTTCAAAGATTGCCAGTTATCTGATGGAACAGGGAGAAAATGCGGATGCAACAATGCATGACGGCTCGACACCCCTGCATGTAGCCGCTACACATGGCAGTTCAAATGTTGCTAAATGCCTGATAGAACAAGGAGCAAATACTAATGCCAAACGGACTGATGACTCGACTCCCATGCATTTAGCCGCTATACATGGCCGTTTAAAAATCACCAAATACCTGATAGAGCACAATGCAAATATTAATGAAAAGCGGCTTGACGGCTCAACGCCACTGCAACTGGCTAAATTATGTAAGCCCTCCCTTCCCGAAACCCTAATCCCTGACTCCCAGAAAACATTCACCGACAGAAAACGGGAGAGGAAGCACTACAGTAAGATCATCAAAAAGCTCAAAGACTGTCAGCAGTCCAAAAGCGGTGAGAGCAACAGCTCATATCCGAATCCGACGCGACAGGGCTTCCTCTTTCGTACCTTCAGAAGCAGGCAGGAAAGAGGTGCTGAACACACAGAAATGCGCGTAATTGAAAAAATACCCAGAGAATCCACTTCTGCGCCTCATCCACAACAACATGATTCAAGTACTACGACCTTCAGCCCACAGCCCTCAACAAGTCAACTCACATCTGCCGGGAGCCAAATTAGCTGCCAGCCTGAAGAAGCAGCGTCTTCTCTTCCGATAGCACCCGCCACGGCTGCATCGACTAACCGTTCAATACAGAGGGATGAATGCAAGGTGCACCCGTTATTGATCGCCTGTAGAGAGGGCGATGAAACGGAAGCAATGAATATCCTGAATCAGAAACCTGAACTTATCAATCAACAGTTCCCACCTGATACGAAAAGTAACCTGTTAATTACACCCTTGATAATGGCCAGCTATTGCAACCAGGTTACCTTGGTCGAAAGGTTGCTGAAAATGAAAGCAAGTATTCATGAAACAATGAACACACACCATACTGCCCTGCATATAGCGGCTCAACGTGGACACCCGGGTGTGGTTGGATTACTGGTTACGAATGCCTCGGACATTGATGCAAAAACTGATACAGGCTTTACCGCCCTGCATATAGCCGCTTACAAGGGGCATTTAAGCGTCGTGAAATTACTAGTGGAACTCGGTGCAAAGATTCATGAAAAAACTAATAATAATGACACTGCTCTTGACTTGTCTAAATCCAATAATAATAAAGAAATAACCACTTTTCTGAAAACGAGTGCTAAAGAAAAAGATACAAGTCATTCCCGACAACGACAGACAGGATTACTCCACGCCATAACCAAGAGATTACAAGGCACCAGAACAGGCAAAGATAGCGTCCAGACTGAAATGCGGGTCATGGAGGAACAGCAGCCCTTCTTAGCAGAAGAGAGGCCGCCGCTACAGGCGAACGAAGCCAGAAGGAATTCACTTCGAATTAAGCATTTTACATGATGAAGCCTGCTGGATCTGAATGTTTCCTCGCTCCCACACCCTGTCTGTGTAATCGCTTTGATTCATCCGTCAGCAACAACATCACTTGAGATAATCCCAACGTAAACTCCAGATACCCTGACGCCCTGAGATTCAAAAAAGTACAAAGCAAAAACCCCGACAGATTGCTCTATCGGGGTTTTTTAATTGGTGCCTGGCGATGACCTACTCTCACATGGGGAAACCCCACACTACCATCGGCGATACGTCATTTCACTACTGAGTTCGGGATGGGATCAGGTGGGGCTAACGCTCTATGGTCGCCAGGCTATGCTAGTGGCTAGAAACTAGTCTCAAGAAACAAGACAACAGCTCTAACCTAAACTAGTGGCTAGAAACAAGTGTCAAGAAACAAGACACTATCTCTAACCTATGGAATCCAATATTACTTAAGCTGAAATTCTTGCACGACACTCTACGTGTATGGCTTTTTGATACTTGTTTCTTGAAACTAGTATCTTGATGCTAGATCGCTTTGGCGTTATATGGTCAAGCCGCACGAGTCATTAGTATTGGTTAGCTCAACGCCTCACAGCGCTTACACACCCAACCTATCAACGTCATAGTCTTTG
>NZ_JAVRMB020000289.1:0-18196 GCF_031844845.1 Endozoicomonas sp. | reverse complement strand
ATCAGTTTTTCCATACAGGATAATTTGGGGGACCCGCTTCGGGAGATGGTAGGGCAATCGGTCTCTGAAGCCGAGCGGGAAAAGCTGCGGGATGAAATGGGGTTGAACGACCCTTTTCTCACTCAATACACACGATTTATGGGTAAGGCGTTACAGGGTGATCTGGGCGACTCTTATTTTTTCAAAGAACCTGCGCTTGACGTTATTTTTGCCAAAATGTCAGCCACTCTGGAGTTGGTGTTTGCTGCGGCTTTGATCATCATTGTGGTGTCTGTACCGGCCGGGGTTTACTGTGCGATCCGACCCGACAGCTGGGTTACCAAACTTATTCTGGGGATCAGTATCCTTGGAATATCAGTCCCTGTCTTTCTCACGGCGATTTTCAGTATTTATCTCTTCGCCATTGAACTGGGCTGGCTACCTTCTTACGGCCGGGGTGAAGTAGTCCAGGTATTTGGCGGATGGGAAAGTGGTCTTTTCACTAAAGATGGTTTGTTGCATTTAATTCTTCCCGCTTTTTCTTTGGCCAGTATTATGCTGCCGTTGTTTATTCGACTGATTCGTTCCGAGATGTCGGAAGTGTTGCATACCGAGTATGTGAAATTTGCCAAAGCAAAGGGCCTGAAAAAAGTCCGTATCTATTTTCTCCATGGGCTGAAAAATACCATGCTACCGGTAATTACGGTGGGTGGAGTACAGATTGGGACAATGGTTGCTTATACCATTCTTACGGAAACGGTCTTTCAATGGCCGGGAATGGGTTTTCTCTTCCTTGAGGCGGTTAACCGGGTAGATACCCCTTTGATTGTCGCTTATTTGATTGTTGTTGGTGCGATCTTTGTGGTGGTAAACACGCTGGTAGACCTTTTATACGGTCTGATTAACCCAACGGTAAGACTGGCGAGGAGCGCCCAATGAGTGAATTGACAACCGCTGCGCCAATGGGTCAAGAGGCGATTGAAGTGGAAGCGCCTGCGGCGAAAGAAAGGTCCCGGTTGGAACGCTTCCGGAATTCAGCGTTCTGGTACAGCTTTACCCGTGACCGGGTCGCCATGGTTTGTGCGCTTATCTTTGCACTGTTTGTTGGAGCCGCGTTGCTGGCGCCTGTGCTGGCACCCACTAACCCTTATGACCTCGCCAGTATTGATATTATGGACTCGGAAATTCCTCCGTCCTGGGCTGAAGAGGGTGATGAGCGTTTCCTGTTAGGGACGGATGATCAGGGGCGTGATCTGTTCAGTACTATCTTATACGGTATGAGGATCTCGCTGGCCATTGGGATTTTTGCCGTAATGTTGCAAGCCTTTGTGGGTATTTCTCTGGGTTTGGTGGCCGGTTATTTTGGTGGTCGCCTGGACAGCTTCCTGATGAGGGTAGCCGATATTCAGCTATCGTTCTCTACCATGATGGTGGCCATTATCGTCCTGGCGGTATTCCAGGCATCCTTTGGTTCAGAACTCTACAGCAAGCTGGCCATGTTGATGCTGATACTGGTGATTGGTATTGCTGAATGGCCCCAATACGCTCGTACGGTAAGAGCCTCGGTACTGGCGGAAAAGCAGAAAGAGTATGTAGAGGCTGCCCGTGTTATGGGGTTTGGTTCCGGAAGAATTATGTTCCGGCATATCCTTCCTAACTCGCTGTCGCCTATTCTGGTTATTTCAACAGTACAGATTGCCAACGCCATTATCAGTGAGGCTGCGCTCTCTTTTCTGGGTTTGGGAATGCCGGTATCTCAGCCTTCGCTGGGGGCGCTGATCTCCAATGGCTTTGAATATATTTTCTCTGGCAGCTGGTGGATCACAGTTATTCCGGGGGTTGTGCTGGTGCTGCTGGTATTAGTTCTGAATCTTCTGGGTGACTGGCTCAGGGATGTGCTGAACCCCAAGCTTTATAAAGGCTGATATCGTCAACAGGTTCCCACACTCTGCGTGGGAACTATATGTTTTCTGATTCAAAAATATTGTGACTCTGTGCGACTGCCAAGGATGGCATAAGGTAAAGGTTCCCATGAAATGTAGTACCCATGGCCAGAGAAGCCGCTTTTTCCAAGATGGAGGAAATGGCCTTATGTGATGATCTTGATATATGACCCCGGTTTCGTTTTTGGTTACGTTAATTGGTCTATGTCAGGTTTGGGGGGGGTACGTATAGAGAGAAAGGCGGATTGCTCATAAAATAGCCGCATTCACACAATGAAGGATTCCAATGGATTATATACTTCCGCTTTTGCCATCATTAGTGGCGCTGATTCTCGCTTTCACCACCCGCCGCGTTATTCTTTCATTGTTCACTGCGATTTTACTGGGTTCATTCATTGCCAATGATTTTAACCCGCTTCAAGCTGTTATTGCCGTCTTTAAAGATGGCATCTTTAACCAGCTGCAAGGCAGCAATGCCCAGATTGTTATTGTCATCACGATTATTTCAGGTTTTGTCTATCTGCTGGAATCTTCAAAGACCATGGGCGCTTTTTCCAGTTCGATTACCCGGTTTGTGTCGACTCCCCTGAAACTGACGCTGGGAACCTGGTTGTCCGGTCTGGCTATTTTCTTCACGGATTCCGGCAACTCTCTGATCCTTGGTCCGATCTATCGCCCTATTTATGACAAGATGAAAATCTGTCGCGAAAAACTGGCCTTGATTATTGACTCCACCTCGTCTCCGGTCTGTGTGCTTATTCCTGTGATCAGCTGGGGTGTCTACTCCATGGGGCTGATGGAAAAAGCGTATACCAGTGTGGGCCTGCAGGAAGATGGCCTGACATTGTTTAAAGAAGTCTGGTTGTATCAGTTCTATCCGCTGCTGACACTGATTGGCCTGTTTTTCATTATCGTATTTGGTGTCAATCTGGGCAAAATGAAGCAGGCTCAACGTCGCTGTGAAGCGGGTAAGAGTGAGTATCTGACGACAGAAATACCCAAAACGGCCGTGGTAACCAACCCTGATATCAATGATCAGGCCGCCAGCCGTTATGGCGCGAAAACCATCGGTATCGCTTTGGGTTCTCTGTTTTTGTGCATGGCCGCTTTATTCTTTTATTTTACCCGGGGGGCCGCAGGCTCTGATGAAGCCAGGCTGGTGGGTTCTGAAATCAGAACGTCTCTGGCGGTGTCGTACTCTATGGCGTCCTTCCTGACTATCGTGATGCTGAGCTATTTCAAAATTCGCAGTTTCAGTAAATCTGCGGAAAGCTTTTTCCAGGGTATGGGTAAAATTATTACTATCCTGTGTATTCTGATTCTGGCCTGGACCCTGAGCGATATTCTGAAAGTGCTGGACACCGGCGCGGTGGTTGCTGAACTGTTGAACGCTGGCAATTTCCCCATCTGGTTACTGGCCAGCACTATCTTTATTATTGGTGCATTCCTGTCGATTGCTACCGGATCTTCCTGGGGAACTTTTGCCCTGTTGATCCCCATCGTTGCACCGATTGCCTATCATATGGATGCCAGTATAATTCTTTGCTTTGCGGCCGCATTGAGCGGTGGTTTATTTGGTGATCACTGCTCACCTATTTCTGATACTACTGTATTGTCGTCTATGTCTTCAGGCGTCAGTCATATCAGCCATGTTGAAACACAAATGCCTTACGCTCTGGTAACAGCCTCGTTCTCCTTTATTGGCTTTATCATGGCATCCATTACCGGATCTAACCTGTCAGTGTTTGTGATGGCAGTACTTCTGGGCGCTTTCTATTTTATGTATTCCAAGTCTACACAGGAAAAAACAGTGTATGAAAACGGTTTATCTTCGTGATGAACGCAAGGCGGGTGAGCGTCGCTCACCTTTAACGCCAGCGAGTGCAAAGAGGCTGATTGATGCTGGCGTTAACGTTTATGTGGAAGCATCTGCTACCCGAGTCTTCGCTGATACGCTATTTCAGGAAGTGGGTGCAGAAGTGACGACCGCAACCTGGGAAAGCATGCCACAGAACACGTTGATCCTTGGCCTGAAAGAGCTGCCATTGTCGGATGAGGCAGTCTCTCACCAGCATATTTATTTTGCCCATGCTTATAAGGGACAGGATGAAGCCAAACAGATTCTGACTCGTTTTAATGCAGGCCAGGGTTGTATTTTTGACCTTGAGTTTTTGACCGATAGCAATAACCATCGTATTGCTGCATTTGGTTATTGGGCTGGTTTTGTTGGTGCTGGTCTGGCTCTTCTGGGGCAGGCGCATTATAAAAAACAGACTCTGGTGGAATTTCCTGAGATTAAGCCGTTTGTGGACAAAGACGACTTCATCCGCGAAATTAAACGTCAGCTAGGCAGTGATATCGCCAATACCCGTGTCATGGTTATGGGTGCTCTTGGGCGTTGTGGCACCGGAGCCAGTGATTTACTGGCTGCTGTCGGTATCCGGAAGCCAACACTTTGGGATATGGCCGAATACGATGCTGCTGAGAAGCCTGTTCTGTCCATTCTGGATCATGATGTGTTTATCAACTGTGTCTATCTGACCGGTGACATACCGCCAATGATTGATCAACAACGGTTGAGTCAAAATAACAAACTTCGAATTATCAGCGATGTGAGTTGCGACCCAAACAGTGCCAATAACCCACTGCCGGTTTACGACACTATCACCTGTATGACCAGACCTTTTGTGCAAGCCAGTGGCTCTGATGAATACCCGGTATTTGTACAGGCCATTGATCACTTGCCAAGTCTGCTGCCAAAAGAGTCCAGTGAAGCGTTTGCCGGTGCTTTGCTTCCTTATCTGGTGGAACTTTGCAGGGAAGATGAGTTACCGGCTATTTGGGAAAAGGCATTGGGTTGTTTTGAGAAAGCCAGGGATGAAGTATTAAACTAGCGAAAAAAAGCAGGGTCAAGTCGTTCATTTTGTATAATTTATGTCGTTTATTGACTCCATCTGAAGACTGAGGACAGGCCTTTCATTTTGGTTAGTAACCGTTACTTCAGAAGTTGTTTTTATGTTTCTATTTTAACGGCGGTGGATATACAAAAAGAAAGACCTGACCCACGACCCCTCCTTCGCGGAAAGATGGCAGTGGTATAAATCGGCGTTTAAGACCTTTTGTGACAACACTCCACAGTATGAAAACGATCACTTTTCTGATTCAAAAGCTTCGTTCCTCAGTGTCTCCATATTGTTTTATGTCTATCAATACGTCTTCTCAACGCCCTTTCTTTGTTTTTCGCTTATCGCTTTCATAACCTTGTGATACTCTCGACCACCTATTGAATTGTTACGTTTTCTTTCATATAGGGCAGAAGAGAAGATTTATGATCAAAGATATAGCGATGAGCAAACGAGTGGCTGTTTTGCTGGCAGATGGTTTCGAAGAGGCTGAAGCCGTCGTCTTTATTGATATCATGCGTCGTCTGGATATCAATGTGGATGTTCTTGCCTGCAAGGATGAGGTAAAGCTCAGTAGTTACTTCAAAGTTAACATCACTGCTGATTTCACCCTGAGCGAAAAGTTTGAAGAGAGCTATGATGCAGTCATGATGCCTGGTGGCCCAGAGGGAACGGCTAACCTGACCAGCGATAAAATGGTTATTGATTTCCTGAAGCGCCATATTAAAGAGGGCAAATACATCTGCCCACTCTGTTCTTCAGGCGCCAAGGTCGTTGCTGCCAATGGCCTCTTTGGCAAGCACCAGTACGTTTCCGGCCCAAATCTTTATAAGAATTTTGATGATGGTGTACACGTCGACCAGAAGGTCGTTGTGGATGGGCAGTTCATCAGTGGCAAAGGGCTGGGTGTCGTTTTTGATTTTTCCTTTATTGTGGCAGAACACCTGATTGGTCAGGGGACTGAAAAAGGTTCCGCTCGCTGGCAGACTCAGCACATTGATTATGATGGATGGCCATACTCCGAATAATCCTGTACTGCAATGTTCTGGAAGGAATGTCATCTGTTCGTATCGGTCAGATGGCATTTTTTGCGTTGAGGGCATCCTCAGGTGGTTGTGGCTATCCACTGCTTTATTGACCTGAGTTAACAATACAGATTTATAAGTTGGTTATTATCTGCCCAATAACTATTTTCTACTGAGATCTACTTGTTTAGCTATGTCCCGTTTCGCTTTGTTGTACATGGGGTGTGAAGGTCAGACCCGCAAAATTATGGAAAGAATCGCCTACTGTTTGACTCAGGCAGGCCATGATACTTTTGTCATTTCCATTACTGACCTGAAAGATAATTTCTCTCTGGAACTCTTTGATGGTGTCATTGTTGGCGGCTCTATCCGTTACGGCAAGCACCATCGCGAGTGTTCTCTGTTTATTAAGCAATACAGTGATCAACTGTCCAGTCTTCCCAGCTATTTCTTTTCCGTTAACCTGACTGCCAGAAAACCTGAACGACGGGATCCTCATAATAATCGCTATCTGCAGAAATTCCTGAAACAGATTCCATGGACTCCGGATCGGGTAGAAGTGTTTGCCGGTGCATTGCTCTATACCCAGTATCGCTGGGTAGACAAGCAAATGATCCGGTTGATTATGAAACTGACTGGTGGACCTGTCGATATAACCCAGAATACTGAATTTACTGACTGGAAGCGGGTAAAAAACTTTGCTGATCAGCTTGATCAGGACTTTCAGGAAAAAAGTCACCCGGCAGCGGCTTTTCAGAAAGAATCCTCAAAAAACTATTCATCTATTGACGTTCATTGACTCTGGAGTTTTACCGGTAATCAGTAATAAAAGAATTCCAAATCCATAAGTGACGGGCATAACAAGGGCCGTACCCAATATTAATAAATCCATAATGACATCCTGTTCCTGACTTTTTTTAAAAATGAGTGGCCTCTTCAGCCTACGCCACTGCTTTGGTATAAGTCAAAATGCCGATAGTATATTGCAAGGGCTGATTAAAACGGGAGGAGGTTTAATGCGCTTCGTTACAGGATTTATTTTTCTGATATGGTCGCTGATGGCCAGTGGTCAGGGCTTGCAGAGCCGGCTTACGCCAGGGGGGATCTTCGTAGGCATAGCTTTACCAGACAGTAAAATTGTTTACAACAATCAGGAAGTGAGAGTGGCAGAAGATGGCCGCTTTGTTCTCGGTTTTGGCCGTGATGCCGCGCTTAAACAATCCTATGCAGAACAGTACGTCAGTGGTGAACTAAAAACTATTTATCTTAAGCTGAAGCCCAGGGAATACAATATTCAGCGGCTGACCGGTATTGCTAAAAAGTATGTCACACCGGATGAGCGGGTTTTGTCCCGTATCCGAAAAGAAGCGCAGAGGGTGCGTGAGGCAAGAGTTCCTGATACGGAACAAGTTGATCTCTTTAATGGTTTTGGCTGGCCGGTAAAGGGGAGAATTAGCGGGGTGTATGGCAGTCAGAGAGTCTATAACGGAAAACCGGGGCGTCCTCACTATGGTCTTGATATTGCGGTACCTACTGGAACGGTAATATCAGCAACCGCTGATGGGATTGTCAGGTTGTCGGACTCAAACCTCTATTACTCCGGCGGCACAATTATCATTGATCATGGGCATGGTATTTTTTCCAGTTTTCTTCATCTTAGTAAGGTATCGGTAAAGGATGGAGCCTTTATTAAACGAGGGCAGGTTATTGGTGAAGTCGGTGCTACTGGCCGGGTAACCGGGGCTCACCTTGACTGGCGCTATAACTGGTTTGATAAGCGCCTTGATCCGGCACTGTTAACGTTGGGAGCGCAATAAAACCGGAATTCATCAAAATCGTCGTAAGCTCCGCCTTTATGCCCTTTAGGTATAATAAGGCGGGGAGTGTCACCTGTTAAACTCTCTGTTTTCTCCACGAATATTTCCGGTCGACAGCTTAGATACCACCTTCAATCTTTTGCGCTGCAAGCCAGTCAGGCTGCGTACATACCGAGATTTGCTACCGAACCATTGAGCCAGAATACAGCAACAAAACCACCTGCTGGAATCGGTTTGCTGATGCCGGTTTAGTGGATGGAGTATATCACTGATTGAATCTCTGTAGTGGTGTGTCACCGGTCGCTCTGTAAAGGTACATTTTTTTTGAACAAACTGTCAGGGATGTAGTCAATATACGGGAACAAGTTGTTCAGATAATCAGCAAGAGGAGTTGTTTGAAATGTCTGATCCACAAGCAGTAATGACGAGCACTGGCACCGGTCATGCCTTCGGGCGGCAGAATACAGGTAAAACTGACGACAGTGGTGAGGGGGTTGGGGCGTTTCGGGGAGGGCCCGTGAGTAAGGAATCCTCGAATTCCGGCAGCTTATTAAAGTCAGAGGATCCTTCAGCAGTTTACGAAGGTAAGGCTGGTGCGGTCGTAGAAAAAACGCTGGCTGAGAGAATGACCGCGGCTATTATTCGCGAAATCTCGCAGGAGAAAGCGAGTAGTCATCTCTCAATCAAGCAGGAGGAAGCGGTTAACATGCTTGGAGAATTTAGCTCGTATCTTAAATCAAAGGATGAGGATTCTGCGAAGTTTTTGCTGACTAAATTAGTCCGCTCTTCCGTGTCTATTAAGGATGGGGTTATTGAGGGCAAAGATGTTACGGATAAAAATGGTAACAGGCTGATCCACTTTATTGCCAGACATGGTGGTGAAACTATATGGAATACACTGTTTGGATTGGATAAAAGCTGTCAGAGTTTTATCAATTCTGGTAACGGTGGTGGTTATACACCGCTGCATCAAGTTGCTTTATTCAACAATATTGAGATGGCAGGAGTGTTCGTAAAATTGGATGCCATGCTCGATCCAACGCTTAAATATATGAAGCAAACCCCATTGCATCTTGCTGCTGAGGCAGGCTCCACTGATGTAGTACGATTCCTCCTGGAATCAAGAGCTGACCATTCACTGAAAGATAAAGACGGCAATACTGCATTACATCTGGCCGCTGGTAAAAAATCGGAAAAAGCAGTACAGGCTCTCCTGGAATTCGGTGCTGATAAGTCATTGAAAAATGAACAAGGCAATACTGCATTACATGTGGCCACTGATAAAAAATCGCTTGAAATAGCAATCCCCCTCCTGGCCCAGAGAGGTACTGAAAAGCAAGAGGTAAATATGCAAAATAAACTCGGAAAAACCTCATTACACTTGGCCGTTGAGAGACATTCGAAAAACATCATACCACTCCTCTTGAAATCAGGTGCTGACAAGTCATTGAAGGATAATGAGGGAAATACCGCATATAACACGGCCCTCAAATATAGATATAGTGATAAGGCTCTTGTGGAGCAGCTGAGGCCATTAGAAGGTACGGATATTATTGGAGATGATTGTAAAGTCAGCTCTGGCAAATCAGCGAAGGATTCAGTGGCAGCGACGGGAGAGCCAGATAGAGATATAACTGCATAAATATTAAAAAACGAAGTCTCCTGTTAAAACCTGTGTTTTGTTATGATCAATGTCAGGGAGGACATTATTATGACATTCTTTCAAAAAGACCTCGATAAGCAGCAGCTTCCATTTGCGGATAAGGCCTTGCCAGGCTGCTCGGAGGTTATGCCGGTTTCAGGTCAGCACTTCGTTAATGGTCATCCATTGAAACCGCCTTTTCCGGATCATTTGCAGACAATCTATTTTGGCCTTGGCTGTTTCTGGGGAGCAGAGCGATTGTTCTGGCAATTGTCTGGTGTTTATACAACGGCAGTTGGTTACGCTGGGGGGGGGGGCGTAATCCAACCTATCAAGAAGTGTGTTCAGGGGAAACCGGGCATACGGAAATGGTGCTGGTGGTTTATGATCCTGAAAAAGTGTCTACACACGAGTTGTTAAAAGTGTTCTGGGAGTCTCATGACCCAACCCAGGGTATGCAGCAGGGCAACGATGTGGGTACCCAATATCGTTCGGCCATTTATACAACCACCCATGAACAGGCCGAACTGGTAAAAAGTTCAAGAGATGATTTCTCAACGTCTCTAAAGCAGCAGGGCTACCCTGAAATTACCACGGAAGTCTGTGATGCCCAGCCTTTCTATTATGCCGAAGAGTACCACCAGCAGTATTTAGCCAAAAATCCCGGAGGTTACTGTGGCCTGAAAGGAACAGGTGTCTGCCTGGGGTGAACTCTCTGCTTTTTACGCCCATGGCTGTTTAACCACAAAAAAAAGGCAACTAGGAGAAAGACTAAGTTGCCCGGACGCAGTTTGCTGAATGGATTGAAACAGGAGCTTCGTGAGCAGGCAAGAATGTCACCTGATTCACGATTAATAAGATAGTCAGCCGACGCTGATTCTTCCTTTAGTATTGTTACCTGTCTTTCTGTGATATCTACTTAGCCTTCTAGACTTTGTTCCGGATCAGATCACGGATCAGAAAGCGGGAAGGGTGTACTGCATCCATAAGTTTTGTGGGCATTGATATGCCGGATGCATTATCAAACTCCCCGGTAATCATGGCTGCCAGCATTTCTCCGGCAATCGGGCAGGAGATCATCCCCCTGGAGCCATGCCCTGCCGTCACATAAAGCCCATCCTGATAGTCAGGTGTTTCAGTAATCAGCTGTTTGCTGTTTTTGCGCAATGGCGCATAAATTTCCAGAAAGCGGCGGGTGTTTACAATGGGGCCGACCACGGGCAGGTAATCCGGTGTAGTACACCGGAAGCCGGTTCTGCCACCAGTGACTTTTGCCATATCACCTCCCAGTGCCTGATACATGGCAGGAAAATGTTCCGCCTGCATGGACAGGTTAGCCTTGTGGTCTGCTTCACGAACTTCTCTACCGGAATCTTGAAAACTGAAGGTTGCGCCCATGGTGTGAGAACCATCGGCAGCGGGTGCAATGTAACCTTCACCACAGACGCAGCTGGTGAGTTGCTGGCTTTTTGGAGTTGACTGTGCCTGAGTAATTTGGCCTCGAATGGCTTTAAGGGGCAGATAATCCAGAAATGACAACCGATGGCTTGCAGTACCCTGGGCGATGACAATGGTTTTGCACTTGAACTCATCTCCTCTGGCTTTAACAATCCAGCCGTGTTTATCCGGTTCAAGCTGATCAACGACGGTGTTGGTAACAATCTTTATATTCGGATGATCTGCCAGTGCACGACAGAAGGCTGGTGGGTGTACCCAGCCGGCCTCCGGGAAGAAGAGCCCCGGGAGGTTGACGCTGAGGCCTGCTATTTCAGATAACTGTTGTTTATCCAGATATTGTAACAGTGTGTCAGGATGCTGTTTATCCAGAGCCTGGTATCGCTGATTTGTTTTCTCATTGATGGCTAGCTGAATGACTCCGCATTCTTTCCATAGAGAGGGCCATAGAGAGGGCCATAGAGAGGGCTCCCGCTCTTGCACTTCCAGTGCTTTAAGCAGATCCAGGGTATAACGGTAACCCTTAAGGATAAACTGACTCAGTAGCGTATTGTCTGCAGAGAGTTTGGCGTAGAGCACACCTTGAGGGTTTCCGGATGCCTCACTGGCCAGACTGTCGTGTTGCTCCAGAATAGTCACCTGCCAGCCCCGTTTGGCCAGGGATCGGGCTGTACTGCAGCCTGCCAGACCACCACCGATGACAATGGCATTCTTTTCCGGATTTCTGTGGATGGCCGGAGTCAACCAGGGTTTGGTTGTTGCAGGTAAGCCTGAAGAAGAAATAATCTGAGCTGAACCTCTTTCCCTCTGGATGGCAGTGGTGTTGAGTTGGCTCTTGTCTTGAGGGGGTGAGTAATAATCGGACACAGTTTTCTGTTTCAAGATTCTGTTTCAAGGCTGAAAAGCTGCAAGCATAGTGAGTGCCGGCGATTGGGTAAAGTGGTTAGGGGTTTTTCCCGGGGTTTGTTTAAAGATAACTTATGAGCGTAGTCCGTAGTCCGAAAAAGCTGGGCCCGCTACGCATCCGCTTTTGCGGACAACGGACAACGGACAACGGACAACGGCAAATAAGGGAGTGCTCCCTATTTCATCAGGCGACGTACTGACGGTAAAATCCGCCTCTTTATTATTTATGAGGCATGCCATGCGGTTGATACTGGCGCCGATGGAAGGCGTTATGGATCACGATATGCGTGATCTGCTCACCGGCATTAATACGTTTGATCTCTGTGTTACCGAGTTTGTCCGGGTAACGAATACGCTGTTGCCGAACCGGGTGTTTTATCGCATCTGCCCAGAGTTATTGCAGGGGGCAAAAACCGCAAGTGGTACACCTGTTCGTTTGCAGTTGCTCGGCAGTAGCCCTGAATATATGGCATTAAATGCGGTTCGGGCTGTCGAATTAGGGTCTCCGGGCATCGACATTAATTTTGGTTGTCCGGCTAAAGGGGTTAATAAGAGCCGGGGTGGGGCCATCTTGTTACGCGATCCGGAGGAGCTTTACCGTATTGTTAAGGCTGTGCGTGATGCGGTGCCTGCGCAATGGCCGGTAACGGCCAAAATCCGTCTGGGTTACGAAGACAAGTTACTCTTTCTGGAAAACTCCCGGGCCATCGAGCAGGCGGGAGCCTCTGAGCTGGCTGTCCATGCCCGTACCAAAACGGAAGGCTACCGTCCGCCGGCCCATTGGGAATACATAGGAAAAATTCGTGAAAATATTAATATCCCGGTGATTGCCAATGGTGAAATCTGGAATCATGAGGATGCCCGGCGCTGCATGGACGCGTCAGGCTGTTCTGACCTGATGCTGGGGCGTTCATCGCTGGTAACGCCAAATATCACCACTATGATTCGTGAGTCCACTGGTCCGATGAGCTGGTATTCGGTTCTACAGTTGATCCTGCAATTAAGTGACCGGGATCGCAAAAATGGCAAGTGGCAGTACCATCCTGCCCGTCTCAAGCAATGGCTGAACTATCTGCGCAAGGCTTATCCGGAAGCGCAAAGCCTGTTTGAGCGAATCCGTTCTTGCAAAGAATCTGAAGTTATTCTGGAAACGATCTACTTGGATCTGGCCAGGGCAGCGTAGTTTTTATCACTGCCGACGTGGTGGTTGTGAGCTTTCATTGATTTGAGTCGGTGTATTTTTTTCGGAGTCAGGCAATCTTCCGGTATGTGCAGCGCTGTCCGCAGACTTGAGGTTCCTGGTTTCATCTCTCTGGCCTTTATAAAGGGAGGTGTGTCTGGATGACTGATTGCTTATTACTCAGTGTTCAGTAAAATACTGACGCGGCCAGAGGAAGGCATAAAACAGTCATGAGTGAAGAAAAGCGGTCATGGAAATAATAATCAAGAATGGTTTCGGTAAGGCAAATCTTCCTGCGGAGATTAACCGGACATTCAAGCTTATATAAGCAAAGGACTTACTTGATGACGCCATCAGACCTTATCACGGAAGGCTCAAGCCTGATGCTGTTCGGCATGGGCTTTGTATTTCTGTTTCTTTCGTTACTGGTGCTGGTCACCAGCCTGATGTCGAAAATCATCACTCGTTTTTTTCCAGAACCCTCACCATCGGGTGTTTCGGGTTCAAATCGGGCAGCAATCAGGCCCCATTCACCCGTTTCATCCACAGATCAAACTGAACTGGTGGCTGCCATTAGCGCAGCGATTCGCCTGCATAGAACAAAAAATCGTAAATAAAAACCGCTAATCACTGTTAATCGGGGGATAGACAAGGGTTATGTCTGAAGTAAAGAAACCTTTAGCCCAAAAGCCTTTAGCTCAAAAAAAGCCGCTGGGTATTACCGATGTGGTGTTGAGGGATGCCCATCAGTCACTATTTGCTACCCGCCTTCGCATTGAAGATATGTTGCCGATCGCTGAACAGTTAGATCAGATCGGCTACTGGTCTCTGGAAACCTGGGGTGGGGCGACCTTTGATGCCTGCATTCGTTTTCTTGGAGAAGATCCCTGGGAAAGGCTGCGTGAACTTAAAAAAGCCATGCCAAAGACCCGGCAGCAGATGTTGTTGAGGGGGCAGAACCTGCTGGGCTATCGCCATTATGCAGACGATGTCGTTGATAAGTTTGTAGAACGTGCTGTAGCTAATGGTATGGATGTGTTCAGGGTGTTTGACGCCATGAATGATCCCCGTAACCTGATGCAGGCCATGAAGGCCGTGAAAAAACAGGGGGCTCATGCCCAGGGCACACTCTCTTATACGACCAGTTCTGTGCATTCCATGGATAACTGGATATCTCTGGCCAAAGAGATTGAAGACCTGGGGGCCGACTCCCTGTGTATCAAGGATATGTCAGGCATTATTACCCCGACTGACGTTTATGAGTTGGTGTCCCGACTGAAGAAAGAGACCGATCTTGAAGTTCAGTTGCACTGTCATGCGACATCCGGTCTCTCTTCCATGTCTCTGCTTAAGGCGGTGGAAGCGGGTATTGACCGTGTGGATACGGCGATCTCTTCCATGTCCATGACCTATGGCCACTCCCCGACAGAGGCTATCGTTGCCGCCCTGCAGGGTACGGAGAGGGATACCGGTCTGGATCTGAACAAACTGGAAGAAGTGGCTGCTTACTTCCGGGTTGTACGCAAAAAATACGCGAAATTTGAAGGTCAGCTTCGTGGCGTTGATTCAAGAATTCTTATTGCCCAGGTTCCCGGCGGTATGCTCACCAATATGGAGAGCCAGCTGAAAGAGCAGGGTGCCAGTGACAAGTTTGATGAAGTGCTTCTGGAGATTCCCAGGGTTCGTGAAGACCTCGGGATGATTGCGCTGGTAACGCCCACATCTCAGATTGTCGGTACCCAGGCAGTACTGAACGTTCTGACCGGCGAGCGTTACAAAACCATCACCAAAGAGACTCAGGGGATTTTGAAAGGCGAATATGGTGCTGCACCGGCGCCATTTAATAAGAGTCTGCAGGATAAAGTGCTGGATGGTAAGGAAGCGATCACCTGTCGTCCAGCTGACCTTCTGCAAGCTGAGTTCCACAAGCTGACCACTGAGCTTGAAGGCATTGCAAAAGAGAAGGGACTCAAGCTGGCAGAGCAAGCCGTTGACGATGTGCTCATTTATGCACTGTTCCCCCAGATTGGTCTCAAGTTCCTGCAAAACCGCGGCAATCCTGATGCTTTTGAACCTGCACCAGGTACAGAACCTGAGGTTAAACCTGCTCCAGCTACTGCTCAGGCTGCATCTTCTTCTGACCATGCTGTTTATACCGTCAGGGTTAACGGTAATCCTTATACCGTTGAAGTCTCTGAAGGTGGTGATGTTACCCAGGTGGTTCCGGCTTCATTGCCTGGGGCTCAGCCAGCCAGTGCTCCAGCAGCTTTCGGTGAGCCGATGCCTGCACCACTTGCCGGTAATATCTGGAAAGTGAATGTGACGCCTGGTCAGAATATACAGGAAGGCGACGTTGTTCTTATTCTCGAAGCCATGAAGATGGAAACGGAAGTTCGTTCGCCACGCTCTGGACAAGTGACGTCGGTGGATGTGCGTGAAGGCGACAGTGTAGCGGTGGGTGATACCCTGCTTTCCCTGGCTTAATAAACAGAAGAAGCTGGAGGCTTGAAGCTGGAAGCAAAGAACAATCAGCTTCAAGCTTCTATGAAGAAGGAACAGCCATGGATAAGCTTTTAACGCTCTGGGAAGGCTCGGGACTATATAACCTTACCGGTGGTCAGTTGATCATGATTCTGGTTGGCTTTGGTCTTCTGTATCTGGCCATCCGGAAAAAATTTGAACCGTTGTTGCTGGTGCCTATTGGCTTTGGTGGGATTCTGGCGAATATTCCCGAGGCCGGTCTGGCATTTTCAGCTATTGAGCAGGCGCTTCATGTTGCTAACCCAGTGATGATGCAGTCGATTGCAGAAGCACTGGGCAGCGTGTCTGCCGCGCCTGATCAACTCTATAGTCTGTATAGTGAAGCCAATGCTGCAACGCGCACGCTGGTTGCCAATATTGTTGCGGATGCAGGATATTCGAACGGTATCCTTTATCAGTTTTACAGTGTTGCCATCGGTAGTGGTGTCGCTCCTCTGGTGATTTTCATGGGCGTTGGGGCGATGACCGACTTTGGTCCACTGCTGGCTAACCCTAAAACGCTGTTCCTTGGGGCAGCGGCGCAGTTTGGGATTTTTGCCACCATACTTGGGGCGCTTTTGCTCAGTTCCACAGGCATCATGGATTTCAGTCTGGCGGATGCGGCTGCTATTGGCATCATTGGTGGGGCTGATGGTCCAACGGCTATTTATGTTTCCAGTGTACTGGCTCCCCATCTTCTGGGTGCTATCGCAGTGGCTGCTTACTCTTATATGGCGCTGGTTCCCCTGATCCAGCCGCCTATTATGAGAGCACTGACCACGGCAGAAGAACGTAAGATTGTGATGACACAGCTTCGGCCAGTGAGCAAGACGGAAAAAATTGTTTTCCCGATTGTGCTGTTGATGCTGGTGGCTCTGTTGTTGCCTGATGCTGCTCCTCTGTTGGGTATGTTCTGCTTTGGTAATTTGATGAAAGAGTGTGGTGTGGTTGAGCGCCTGTCGGATACGGCTCAAAATGCGCTGATTAACATCACGACGATTTTTCTCGGACTATCCGTTGGCTCTAAGTTGAGTGCTGAAAAATTCCTTCAGCTGGAGACTTTGGGGATTCTTACGCTGGGTATTGTTGCTTTCTGTATCGGTACCGCCTGTGGCATTTTAATGGCAAAGCTTATGAATCGATTGTCGTCTACTCAGGTGAACCCGCTGATAGGTTCTGCTGGTGTGTCGGCGGTACCGATGGCAGCCAGGGTATCCAATAAGTTAGGTCTTGAAGCGAATCCACAGAACTTTCTGCTGATGCATGCCATGGGTCCCAACGTAGCAGGGGTAATTGGCTCTGCAGTGGCTGCAGGCGTAATGATTAAATATTTGTCCTGATATTTTTCTGGCGAAAAATATTAATGAAAAGAATAGTGCGATGATTTCAACAAGAAATCATCGCATTTTTTTTTATACGATGAGAATATGGCAGCTTCATTTTTTATATTTTTTTAACGAAAAAATAGAGAGGTATTTAATGATTTATAAAGCATATAACGTTTCCTCTAAAAAAAGCATTGCGCTGGTTGCTCATGATAATAAGAAGCCAGAGCTGTTGCAGTGGAGCCTGCGTCACAGGGAAAAGCTGCTGGGGCATGATATTTTTGCGACAGGAACAACCGGGAGCCTTCTTGAAAAAGAACTCTCCATGCCGATTACTAAATTTATCAGTGGTCCACTGGGCGGAGATCAGCAGATGGGTGCATTGATTTCCGAATGCAAACTCGATTTGCTGGTGTTTTTCTGGGATCCATTTGAGCCAATGCCCCATGACCCGGATGTTAAGGCATTGCTCAGAATTGCTGCGGTATGGAATATTCCTGTGGCCTGCAATCAAAGTTCTGCAGACTACATTTTCTCTTCAGACTTACTGGGTCAGTCTCATAATCGACAGATTCCGGACTACGACAGTTACTTGCAAGAAAGAACGCTTTGACTCTTGTTTATAACAAACAACATTGCACCAATACCTGTTATACAGGTATTGGTGCAATCATTATCCCGGGAGTGTGACGAGTGAGCGTCGGGTGGTGTCAGTATAAAGAAATAATCAGATTAAAATGCAGAAAGATGTAATCAGTAATCGGAGTTGTCGTTTCCATCTCGGCCTATGGAGCCAAGGCTAAAACCGGATGGTCCATACTGGCGACGCTTTTTGTAGGTCACTTTTGGCTCAGAACTGCTATGGCGTTCTTCAGGCATGGGTATGTGGCAGCTCATGGTGCTGTTGTTGCCAGTGCTACGATAACCCTGGTTTCCTGATGTAAATCTGCGAACAGATTGCTTTTTCACGGTTGGCTGGAAGACAGAAACCTGCGCTTGTTCAAAGACGTCTCTTTCAGGCTCCTGTGAAGACGAAAGAAGCTCGCTACCCTGAGTGGCATTTTCCTGCATGTTTAAGCGCATGCGGTACGGGTGACCGTAACCTCTGCGTCTGCGAGGCTTGTGATCTTTCGGTTCGGGTGGCTTAAGGCCTGTGAATTCTTCGTAAATGGTTGTGTAAATATATTTGCTCATAACTACCTCCTGTTCATCCCCAGAAATGGATTAAATGTCTTTATTTGGATAACGATGTTAGACAAACCCATTTTAGGTATGAATAGGTAACACTACTTAAACTGTTTGTTAAAACCTGTTAAAACCTGTTAAAACCGCTTGAAAAACGACAGTAATAGATTGCGAGTGTCGTTAATTTGTTGACATACCGAAATCGGGAAGAAATTAACTGGAACAAAGAATAGCATTCATAAAAACAAATCGTTGATTGATTTCATAATATTTTTGAATGTCGGGTTATTGGTAATAACTATTTTTTTGCTTATTG
>NZ_JAVRMB020000288.1:0-3537 GCF_031844845.1 Endozoicomonas sp. | reverse complement strand
CAAAAAAGCAGGCCGTGAAATGGTGATGTCCCAAGAGGCCAGAGCGGTAATTATTGAGGAGTACCACCAAAGGGAATCCGCACAGGATGCCATGCCGGAACTGTTGGCAAATATGGTTTCCCGCCACCGGGTGTTTGTCTGGCGGCTGTCGGCTATTTTCGCATTGATGGACCTCTCAGAATCGGTGCAGGCTGAACACGTCCGCCAGGCTTACCGCTGGCTGGATTACTCCGCCGCCAGCATCCGTTACCTGTTAAACACGGCAAGGCAGGAAGCAGAACAAGAGGAAGTCATCAGTCTGGCCGGTGAAATCCATGGGTTTTTGCTGACCCATAACGACGGGAAAGGATGTTCCAGTACCGAGATAAGTCAAAACCTCTTTAGCGGCAACAAGAAAGCCAAAGACATCACCGCTGCCCTGAAGTCTCTGACTGAATCCATACCACCAGGGGTGGAGCAATATCAACCCGAACAAAAGGGCAGAGGCAGGAAGAAAACCATCTTCAGGCCAGTCATTACGAAATAAAAGAATTTACGAAAAAGTTCTACAGGCCATGGATAACGAGGGTTATAAAATTCGTACCCGGAGACGAAAGAATAAAAGTTACGAACTAATTACGGGTGTTGGTCAGTCAACAGTCAGGCTCGAATTATTTCGTAAATTTATTGATTCGTAAGGCCGGTTACGAACGATATAATCCAATGACCACGCGGCCTGAAGGAATAAATTCGTAAATTCGTTTTTTTCGTAAAGCCCCCCGGGTAGCTGTACTCCGGAAATACCGATGAATCGGGGGATACCTATTTATCCCCAGGGCGAAAGATTAAAGTGTACGATGGTTCAATTTATTGCAAAAAATACATGTTCTTCATCCATATTTGCTATTTTTCAATTCCTATTGATATAAAATAATAATTATTGGGAACTATCTGCTCTGACAAATGTCTTATTTATACGATCGTAAGCCTGAAGCTTTCGCCCTGTACTTATCCCCGACCTGAAGGAGAAAAATGAACTTTATGTTCCCCTACAACCCCTACTCTGTTACTGAGACTGTGAGCAAATTTGCTATTGCCAACGACTGCCCCGCCCCCGGTGATCAACCCGCCAGCATCACAGATTGTTTCCATACTTGTGATGCTACCTTCAATAATGGGATCATTCATCGAGTCAGATTATCCGGGATAGAAATTCAGGGAGTTTTAAAAGAGATCGAACCGGGAAAGGTGACTAATCCTGTTCCTCCCGAGCACTTTATTCAGTCTTTGGAGGCACTCGGAGCACGGATCGTAGACACGATGCGACTTTTGAGCCCCCCGGAAGTGTAGCCATATGACTGCTGGTTATATTGGATAACCGGTCCTGATCACTGAATACCTCGTTCTCACGGTCACCCGTGGGTGATACAAAACGCAATGCAAACGTATCCTGTAAAGGATCTGGCACTTACCCGGTTTTAGCTTGCTGACATCATTATTGATGTAACTGCATTGATGTAACTGCGAGCCTCGCGCAGGCCCGAGTGTTTTGCCAGAAACCTGCCTAACCCTTTGCTAATAGTGGTCTACCCTGCCAGCACCAGTTAGAGCCACAGATCATTTGCCGTGGTACCCGTATTGATGACCGCTACAACAATCTCTGGTTTACCATTCTCGACTTAAAAAAAGCCACCGAGCTGTTTGCCAATTGCCAATGAGCGTTTACTCGTCGGTCTCCGTGGGAATGCATACGGTTTCCCACACCGGGCGGAGGAGTCAGGCGTCAAGCAAGGCCGGAGTAACACCCTCGTTTTCTGACAGCAGCAAAATGTGCAACCTGCTATCCTTTACACCCTTGTCTATTTAACACAGCAAGGCCGTATACCTGTGACCATTGATGAGATGTTAAGCGAGTTCTCCCAGCGCCGAGGCTACTTCCCCAAAGCCGCAGTAGAAGCGGCCATTGAGCAGCAAGAAGCCATCACCCCCTGGCTACTGGCATCACTGGAAAAAGCCGCCGATACCGGTACTGAAGATGAAGCGAACGATAATCTTACGATGTTTGCCCTCTATCTGCTGGCCCAGTTCCGGGAGACCCGGGCGTATTCGCTGATCATCAACATCATCACCCGACCAGCGGATGCCATTGAGTACCTGCTGGGAGACATTACCACCGAAGATTTGAACCGGGTTCTGGCCTCGGTCTTTGACGGTGATATTGTACTTTTGCAGTCTGTGATTGAAAACAGCAACGTCTATGAGTATGTCCGGGGGGCCGCTTTACAGGCTCTGACCATCTTGTATCGCACCGGCAAGCTGGACCGGGATACCGTACTGAACTATTTCACCGATCTGTATCGGGGCAAGCTGGAGCGGGATGAAAACCACATCTGGTGCGTACTTGCAGCGAAAACCGGCCATCTGGGATTCAGCGAACTGGCGGATGATGCCCGCCAGGCTATGGAAGAATGGCTGGTGGATGGCTTCTACTATGGCATTAGCGATCTTGAAGCAGACTTGCAAAAACACGACAACCGATCGCTGAATACCAATAAAAATAGCCTGATCAATGACACGGTGGCTGAACTGCAACACTGGTCCACCTTCGAGCCTGAACCGGAACAACGTCCTGAACCCAAACCCCGATCACAGGAACGGCTTATCCACACCGGCACCCTGATACGGGAAACACCAAAAACCGGCCGCAACGACCCATGTCCCTGCGGCAGTGATAAAAAGTTTAAGAAGTGTTGTGGGCGATAGTGGCATACTAATCAATCACAATAAAACCGCCTGACCGGGATCAAACACCATCTTGCCTTACGGTTTAAGCACTGAGCCAGTACAGTCAGGCACCGGGACAAATAGAGTACACTCACCGGACATTCTTATCGGTCAGTCAAGGAATGAACAGGATATGCTAACCCGATTAAAACTATCCAATTTTAAAGCCTGGCGGGAATCGGGTGATATTCAGCTGAAACCGGTCACCCTGCTGCTGGGCGAAAACTCCACCGGCAAATCCAGTCTGTTGCAAAGCCTGCTGCTGATGAAACAGACAGCGACTTCACCGGATCCTACCGTTCATCTCAACCTGGGTGACGAGGTAAATGACTCTGTGGATATGGGATCATTTGAAGACCTGCTCACCAGAAACCCGGAAAAGCGCAAGGTGGGGATTGAGCTGGATGCGGTTCATGACAAAGACCACTGCTTCTTTTCAGTGGAATACGCACAGGACTCCAAAAAGAGCCCGGTCATTGACAGCATGAAACTGAGTACAGACGGTGAAAACTGGTTTCGTGTTGCTCGCACCGAGCGGAGCGCCTTTGGTCTTTACCTGCCGGGCGAAACCCGTACCAGCCTGAAGGCACGTTCCTATAGCCCTGAGCGGGGTATTGCCTTTTCTTCGGAGGCCATCGCGGTACTGGGTGAGCATGGAAAAACGGTACAACGTCTCAGCCTGCAACTGCGCCGTGAGCTGGAGTCGATCGCCTACCTTGGTCCACTAAGAAACAAGCCTAAAAGGACCTATATCTGGAACCGCACCCGCCCCGG
>NZ_JAVRMB020000287.1:0-40604 GCF_031844845.1 Endozoicomonas sp. | reverse complement strand
CAATTCACCGGGCGTTTGCGGGCCACGGAGAAAAAGCACACAAACAATGCTTCTCTCCTGATCAGTCAGTTGCAAACTTCCGAACTCGGTATTGCAAAAGCGATGTCGGTACTTACTCACACGAGCCCCGGTATCTTCACTGACAAGACGCTCTTTTAAAAGAGAACCAAGCGTCTCCTTAACCTCAGCCTCAGTCAAACTGAGAACCGGCTCACGGTTACTCTTCTGATTACAGGCATTGGTCAAAGCATTGAGCGACAGTGGGTACTGATCCGGTGTCGTACTCTCTTTTTCCAGAAAACAGCCAATCACACGGGTTTCATTCAGAGACAGAGACATGTCCACCATTAATATCCTTACTGACAAATGTTGATGGTTGGCTTATACCATAAAATCAGTTTTTATAACGAGTCGCCCATCGCTTGGTGATTTCTCCGAAATAGTCAGGGCTAAAGACCTTAAACAGCCATCAAAAGAAACACAAAGCAATTTTAACAACACCAGTCTGTCTGTATGACGGGTGCAATTAAAAGTGTCCAAAAAAGAAAGTCGAAATGGTTATAGCTCTTAAGATAGTGGAGCTGCAGGAAATACCCGCGCACCGTCATCCCCGCGAAGGAGGCTGTCGCAAAAGGTCATTTGTGGTTGGTTCCCCGTTCAGGGGAGCCGACGAGCGGACTCACCAAACACCTCCAGGCTACATGGCGGCTGGGTCATGAGTCGGCTCGCAAGCGAACCGACCTACGTCGAGACAGCTTTTCACCCTTTTGCGACAGCCTCGAAGGCGGGGATCCACTGCCAGCGATGGATTCCCGCCTTCGCGGGAAAGACGGCAGTAGTAAAATCAGTATTTAAGACCTTTTGCGACAACCTCTTAATCACGATGAAACCTGAGTCGTATCAAGGCATAGCCGCAGGAAAATCCAGACCTGTCATTTCATCAAGCCCAAACATGATATTCATATTCTGAATCGCCTGCCCTGCAGCGCCTTTTACCAGGTTGTCAATCACTGACAGAATCACCACTGTATCGCCACCCTGAGGCCGATGGACAGCTATACGACACTGATTGCAACCACGTACAGAGCGGGTTTCAGGATGGCTGCCGACAGGCATCACATCCACAAACGGCTCACTCTCAAAGGTATTCTCATACAGCTTTTGCAGATCAATTCCACGATCTTTCACAGTGCAATATAAAGTGGAATGAATACCGCGAATCATCGGGATCAAATGAGGAATAAAGACCAGATCACCACTAAACGCCTGAACTCCGTCTAATGGCATACGCTCAATACCCTGCTGAATTTCAGGGAGGTGACGGTGGCCGGGAACACCGTATGCCTTGAAAGATTCTGACGCTTCACAGAGCAGAGTGCCAACATTAGCTCCACGACCAGCACCACTGACACCGGACTTGGCATCCACAATGATATTACCACTGACCAGCCCTTCGCTGACCAAAGGTAATAATCCCAACTGGGTTGCGGTTGGATAGCATCCGGGATTGGCGACCAGTCTGGCCCCGGCGATCTCTGCACGATTCATTTCCGGCAGACCATAGACAGCCTCTTCCAGTATCTCCGGGCAGGCATGTTCAATGCCGTACCACTGCTGCCACAGACGGGTATCACTCAGACGGAAATCTGCCGCCAGATCAATAATCCGAACGCCAGCAGAAAGCAGCTCTGGAACAGATTCCATGGCAATGCCATTCGGTGTTGCGAAGAAGACCAGATCACACGACGACAGATGGTTACTGCCAGAGCCAGAAAAGTCCGGAAGAGAAAAACTCAGATCCACTTTTCCCCGTAAACCGGAGAACAAGTCGCTCACTGGTTTACCCGCTTCAGAGCGTGAAGTGATCATGCTCAGCTCAACATCCGGATGAACCGACAGCAGCCGCAAAAGCTCTGCACCGGTATAACCGGTTCCTCCAACAATCCCCACTTTAATCATCTGATGCTTCCGCTACTTCTGGATTATTATTCGACCATAGACCGATCATCTTACTATTAACTGGCCACCAAAGCAGGCTCATCAAAGGAGAGACAATCCCAACCAGAAACCATAAAGGCCCGGATATTGCCATGACTGCTTCCATCAGGCTCCAAAAGCACCTCTTCACGATAAAACCGACCAAAACAGGCTAAGGTCTCCTTCGGGCTAAGGTCATGAATCCGGGCAAAAGCAAAGATTTTACAGGAACCCTCATTATTGCTCGCTTCGTTGATCTGACAGAGTGCTCCCCTGCCATTCACAAAGCGTGTGGGGGTATAGTGATAGTAATCCGCAATAACAGACATCACCGCTTCAAACTCAACCAACCCGGGCTGAAAGCGGATTTGTTCCAACAATTCACTCAGTATCACTGACTGTAGCCTTCTTCACTATGAATGGAAAAACAGTATAGCTACTTAACGTTTCCATGAAGCAGGCATTCTACCCATCATGTCAGAAGGACGATGAATCAGCAGTTGAGCATCTGTGGGGGATGCTGCCTGGACAGAACCGGTCATAGCCCATGAGCTTAACGAAGCTACTCTGGCACTTTGTTCACTGGTAGAAATGCTGCAGCCACCAACAATTAACAGGCTCAGTACCCGGGGAATAAGAGAAACAAGCTTTTTCATTGTTATTGTCACCTGTTGTTCTTATGGTTTTTGTTTTATCTCATCATACGTTACCCACAACCAACGGCGTATAGTCCAAATTGCTGAACTTACTGTTTTTTTAACGGCGTAATCAGGTCATTCAATCCATTAATCTGAACTTCCAGAGTCAGTGCCAACAGCTTGCCCAACGCCCCCTCCGGAAACCCTTTTCCAGCAAACCAGAGAAGGTAAGGTTCTGGCAAATCAATCAGCCGACGCCCCTGATACTTACCAAACGGCATGGTTTGGTTGGCAATTTTGACCAGGTCTTCTTTCTCAAACATCCGATTTTTCCCGGAATTGATAATTCATTTATTACAGTAACAGGCTGATCAGCCATGGCACCAGAAGCGGCATATAGATAGCACACAGGCACATCCCCAGGCTTGCATAGACACCCATGGTCAAGTCGAGTTCAAAAGCCCGCGCTGTGCCTCCCGCATGGGCATTCACGCCCATGGCAAATCCGATAGCTCTTGGATCAGTCACACCAAACCGGCGACACAATGCAGGCCCTACCAGAGAGCCGTAAACGCCGGAGATAATCACAACCGCAGCCACCAGCGGAATAATAGCGCCGTATTGTTCACCCATCACCAGGGCAACCGCCGTGGTGACAGCCTTGGTTGAAATCGACAGTACTACCTCTCTTGAACCACCTGCGGCAATAGCCAGCCCCATACCAAGAAGAACTGCCAGCAACCCACCGATCAGCAGTGAGCACATAAGAGGCCCCGCCAATTGCCTGAGCGTATGAAGCTGCCTCGAAAGCGGAACGGCAAGAGAAACGGTAAAGGGTGCCAGAAGCATCTTCAGCAGCTCACTGTGCTTCGCATACATTTCAGGCCCAAGTGGAGAAAAGCGAATAACCAGAAATACCAGAAGACTGGTGGTAAACAATGGATGAAACCAACCTTTGCGCCCCATACGGATAAAAAACTTCTCCGCCAGCAGGTATGCGCCCAGGTTTATCAATAAAATCGCAACCGGGTTATTAATTTGCCGCAGCAACAAACCATAAAAGAAACTGATGGCCTCATCCATGATGATTTTCTCCGCTTTTCTTTGCAAAACGCCGGAGAAGCCACTGGAGTAATACAGCTGTTAATACCAGGGAAACCGGAGTCGCCACCAGCATGGCCAGAGCAATAGGTAACCACTGTTGTAAGAGAAGGTCGCCCAGGAAGAAGATGCCAACACAACCCGGGATAAAAAGCACAGCAAGATAGCGGATACAAAACTGACTCACATTATCCAAAGACTCACTGACGCCTCCAGATACCTGTAAATAAATAACCAGACAGATAAGCCCCATCACCGAGCCCGGCACAGGCAGACTGAATGCGTCGCTTATCACATCACCCAGCACGGTAAAAAACAGCAAAGTGACAATTCCCGACAACGTTCCTGATGGCATCGTATGACCTCTCCTGAAGCAGACATACGCTGCTTTCTATTACCTGTTTATAGAATTTACAGTCTCAACAAACCGTATAAATACTGACCAGCGGCATATGAAAAAGAATATTGACGTGTTTTACCGGTAGAGAGAGCCAATGACAATCCGGTAAACTGCCAAGTCTGCCATCATTGAAAACACGCTTAAACGGATACTGAAGCTCATAGACCCGGAATAGTCACATTTCATCCACTTTATATGCAAGGAAGCAAAATTGTCCGATAAACGTTCTGAACGTGAAACAACATTTACAGGCATTACCAGAACAGCTACCGGACACCGTCAGGTGAGCAGGGACAGCTTTCATGTTTAAGAAACCATCGATTAAGAATCTAAGGCTTCGTCTGGCCCAGTCAGAAGCACTGCCACAGCTCACTCTGATGGCGCTGATTACCGGCTTTCTGGCAGGAGGGCTGCTTATTGCCTTTGAAGAGCTACTGTTTTTTTTCGGGATTTTTTCACAGCGCTCACTGATACCCGAATCTATCTTTGCAACGCTGGCATCCGTAGAAAGCGGCTATGAAGCACTCCCGCCGCTGGCTCGTTTTCTGTCGCCTATTGGTGGAGCCATAGCGCTTATCCTGTTAATCAAAAGCTGTCCGCCACAGCGGAGAACCTTTGGTATCGCCCACGTTATCGAGCGTTTAACCCTGAACAGAGGCTGGCTGCCCATTACCAGTACCATCACCCAGTTTTTCGCCGCGCTGATAGCACTGATCAGCGGGTTCTCAGTGGGCAGGGAAGGCCCTGCCGTTCACCTTGGTGCCGGAGCCGGTAGCTTTCTGGGACAGACACTGAAACTTCCCACCAATACTTTGGGTGTACTGGCAGGCTGTGGCACTGCTGCAGCCATTGCTGCACTGTTTAATACCCCTATGGCTGGAGTGATCTTTGCCATGGAAGTCGTCATGAAAGAGTACTCGCTGGAGAGTTTTATTCCTGTGATGGCATCCGCTGTTGTGGCTTCAGTACTGACCCAAACGGTATACGGCCCAAACCCTGCCTTTCAGATCCCGATTATTCCATCTGCCACTCCGGAAGAACTGGTTATTACTGCCATTACAGCAATCATCATTGGCCTTCTCGCCGCAGCATTTATTCAAATCAATCTCTTTGCTATTCAAAAGCGCCAGCAAAAAGTCGCCTTGCCACTATTAATCGCTGGCCTCCTGATGGGCATAACCGCCGTACTGGTTCCAGCCACCATGGGCATTGGCTATGACACTATTGAAGTTCTGCTTACCGGCGAAGGGTTAAACCTGCAGTTTCTGATTATTCTGCTTGCTGCCAAGCTGATTATTACCGCCCTGGTTATTGGCCTTGGAGTTCCCGGAGGAATGATTGGCCCCTCACTGATGCTGGGAGCCACAGCAGGTGCCTGCAGTGCTTTACTGGCTGAACAGTTTTTAAATATATCAACGACCAATATCACCTTCCATGTAATCACTGGAATGATCGCCATGATGGCGGCTATCTTCCAGGCTCCTCTGACGGCACTGATCACTGTGCTGGAACTCACCCATAGCTCACAGATTATTTTGCCTGCCATGGTCGCCATCGTAATCGCCTGCCTGACTTCAAGCCAGATTGGTAAACAACAGGGTATTTTTGCCATGCAGTTTCTTGCCCGTGGTCAGAATACTCAGCTTTCACCAATGGCCCGGTTACTGAACAGAACCGGTGTTGCCAGCCTGATGGACACCCGGTTTATCAGTTCTTCGAGAACCACGGACTTATCAGCACTGCACTCTTTAATAAACGACAATGAAACAGTTCAAAGTAGCCAGTGGATTCTGGTTGAAGAAAACGATCAGACCCTGGGTATTATTCCAGCCAGCACTGTGAAAACAGTGATTACACCTTTAGACAATGGGTTGACTGACCTGACGGCTCATCCGGATTATCAGTCAGCAGTCATAATACCCATGGGCGCAACAGTCCATGAAGCCTTGCAAAAAATGGAACAACTGGCCATTGACCACCTGCTGGCGTCTAATCACCAGAAACTGGCAGATTCACTCTCTGTGCGGGGAGTAATCTCACGCAGTAGCATAGAACGTTACTGCCAGTGCCAGAACGCTTGCTAAGTCACCTTACTATTATCATCTATCCGCATTAACCAGCGTTTTATTTATGAAAAATAATATCTCAGATATAGAAGCTGGCTTTTCAAACTCCGACTATCTTGAGTACTCCTATTAATGAAAAAGGATTCATTTAAAGATTTTTTTAGCCATCATCAGGTCAGGGAAGAACAGTTCAGGCAACCGGAAGCAAGAAGCGAATAATAAGGCGAGGTGTTAGATTAATGCCAGCAGTCCTCAGTAGAATGGCAGTATGTTCTGATGCAAGGTTGAATCAGAGCCATCCATCGGGAAAACATAAGAAAGCCAGAGGCAAAGCTACCGCAAGGTCTGGTGGACGAGGTGTCGGTCATTCAGATGAAAAAAACAGCCCCAGAATCAGAAATGAAAATACAGAAAAAACCTCAAACTCTGGAAGGCCCGCTGCGCAACGTAAATGCTGGACCTCAAAAAAGGCTCCGGTAGATAAACTTTCAGTTTCAACAGTAGTGAAAGCTGTATTGGTAGGTGGAACCATTCTCTCAGGCCATTTCGCGGGTGCTGCGTCTTTACTGCCATCGCCTAACGGGACTGCTCTTGCGCTACCTCCTGCTAACGGGGCTGGGAGGCTGACTGCCCATTCCGATGGAAATACGAATACACAGATATGCACCCAATCGCAAGTTTTCGATTCAGAGCAGTATATTACTTGCAATAACCGTGTTCAGAATCTCATACATGCTAATGCTACAAATGCTAATGACCTAAAGCATTGCCTTGAGGCTAAAAAGACTTGTAATTATAACGTCCTGCAGACGATAGATGACGAAACAGTAATAGATTACAGCAGAAACGAAATAGGAGGCTGTAATCCGGAGTTACAGCAGATAAACGACTGTCAAAAGAACCAGACAGTACTTAACACTCAACTAAACAGTTGCAAACAGGAGGTGGATCAGGCGGTGAAGGCGAGGAATCAACTGGAACAGTGCAAACAGGAACTGGAACTGAGCAATAAACTGGAACTGAGGAATCAACTGGAACAGTGCAAACAGGAACAGGAACAGGAACAGTGCAAACAGGAACAGGAACAGGAACAGGAACTGAGCAATAAACTGGATCAGTGCAATCTGCAACTGAATCAATGCGAGCAGGAGCAAAGCCAGAGTTCACTTGGCCTCCCCTTTTGGCTAATTTTAGGTATTGCTTTGGGTTCTGCAGTCTGCATTTGCGGCGTATGTGCATTTTGTAAAAAAAGTCAAAAAGGCCAGAACTGCATTGATAAGCTGACCAGACAATCGCAGAAATCGAAGAAAGCTCACCACGGTAGTGATTGTGAAATGCGTGAAACCCATTATCCGCTAATGAACAACATAATCAACCAACCACAAAGAAGAGGTTCTTCCTCATTTTGAGTGGGTAATTTTAGTGACTCAACCCACTTAGACAGAGGAATCACCAGAGAAGCTCTTTAAGCCTGTCACTCATTCCAAATATACGCCCTATGATGTTTATGAATTAAACCCAAAGCAGGGTCGAATCCCCAGGCATTTTCCGCTAATCTCACCGGCTATCAAATCAAAATAACGATCGGCCACAAGGGAAACTTATGCTCTTGCTCTGGATAAAAGCATTTCACATCATTGCCATGGTCTGCTGGTTTGCAGCCCTCTTTTACCTCCCCAGACTGTTCGTCTACCACGCCATGAGTGAAGATCAGATCAGCCGGGATCGCTTTGTTATCATGGAAAGGAAGTTGATGCGGGGTATTGCCACGCCCTCCATGATTGTCACCCTGATTCTTGGTCTGTGGTTATTACACTACATCCCCGGTTATCTGAGTGCCCCCTGGATGCATGCCAAGCTGACTCTGGTTGTTCTGACCATGGGCTACCACCATATATGTGCCCGGTATATGAAACAGCTGGCAGCGGGAACCAGTAACCATAGCCATAAATTTTTCAGGGTTTTCAATGAAATCCCCGTAATCTTTCTGGTGGGTATGGTAATTCTGGTGGTCGTTAAGCCTTTTTAGTGATCCGGGCATGCATGCCAAAAAAAACCACAGTCCTATTCAGGCCAGCCGATAACCTTTTCCGGGGCATTTATCGAGACTGGCCATCATGGATGAAACATTCTACAAACTCATTTTTGAAGGAGAAACCCTGCCGGGCTTTAAAGAAAAGCATGTCCGGAAAAACCTGAAAGAGCTCCTGAATACAGACAGGGAAAAGCTGAAACGGCTTTTCTCAGGCAAACCTGTGATTATTCGCAAGAATCTCACAGCCGACAAAATCCGGCCCTACGAAAGAGCCATGATCAAGGCTGGAGCGGCCTGTAGAATCATCTCCGTTAATGGTATCGAAGAGTTGGCCCCCACTTCACAGGAAGCCGTTATCCTGGAAGATCAGACCCAAACCGCCAGACCATCAAAAGCCCCCCGTAAATTCCAGCTAACTCCCAGAATGGGGCGAGTCAGATTTACCGCTTCACTCTGGTTAGTCGCCCTGTTGGGCGTGACCGCCTGGTGGTTACCAGAGCGGCTGACTCCCCATCTGGTGCCACACTTCCCTTCCCTTGAGTCGTTATACCTTACCCTGGGTATTTCAGCACTTGCCTGCCTGACTCTGTTAGTGGTTACCGCCAGACGACTTCATGATATTGACAGCAGCGGCTGGAGAATCCTTTTGCTGTTCATCCCGGGAGTAAACCTTCTTTTTATTCTGTGGCTAACCTTTTCCTCCGGCACCAAAAATACCAATAGGTTTGGCCCAACCCCCGAGCCAGCTGGAAACATCGCACAACTTTTTGGTCTATGGGTTCCATTACTACTGGTTATTGCTTCTGGCACTTATGGCTGGCTTCATCAGGAAGAATTACAGCAGCTGGCCTCCAACCTGCCAGAAATGATAACCCAGTTGAAAATCCCCCTGTTAAAGTAGGACCGTCAGGGCTGCTGAAGATTTGTCCGGAAATAAAACGAGCGTTACCTGCTGCCCGCTGCCCGCATAAGCGCAAGCGGCTCCGGCTGTTTCAGGCATCGGGGATGTGGGGAGCGTTTAAAAGCCACTATGACATTGGTGAACAATTAACCACTCTTTTTCAACATTTCTGCCACGATATACGCATCAATACGCAGTCCACTGACACAGGTCAATGGTTATAATGTTTTCCACACCGCTTCTCTACTTTATACAAGCCGTGATCACCTTGTGTGATCGGTTCAGGCCGCTGCATTTGGCGATATTCGTGACGATCCGCTTAAATTAAGAGCATTACACGGGAATTTTCGGAAACTGCACGGCCATTTTCACTGACACCCTTTTCACCCGTAAGGCACTGGAAATAATTTCTATGAGCAAAGACAGCGTTCTGGTTATTAACTGTGGCAGTTCTTCCCTGAAGTTCGCAGTCATCAACCCGAAAACCGAAGAGGAAAGCATCAGCGGCATCGCCGAGCGCCTCGTGGGCAACGAAGCCTTTATCACCTGGAAACTGAACGGTGAGAAGCAAACCATCAATCTGGGTGCTTCTGGCCATGAAGGCGCCATCGAAGCACTGGTTGGTGTTCTGCGTGACAATAACCTGATGGAGCGTATTGAAGCCATCGGTCACCGTGTTGTTCACGGTGGTGAGAAGTTTACTGCTTCCACACTGATCAACGATGAAGTCATCAAGGGTATTGAAGATTGCAACCACCTGGCTCCTCTTCACAACCCGGCTCACCTGCAGGGTATTCGTGCCTGCATGAAATACTTCCCGGGCCTGCCGCAATCTGTTGTGTTTGATACGGCTTTCCATCAGACCATGCCAGCTGAAAGCTACCTGTACGCTATCCCTTACAGCCTGTACAAAGAGCATGGCCTGCGTCGTTATGGCATGCACGGTACCAGCTACCGTTATGTGGGCCAGACTGCAGCGGATATGCTGGGCCTGGACTACAGCAACAGCGCTATCCTGATCGCCCACCTGGGTAACGGTGCCAGCGCCTGTGCCGTCAAAAATGGCAAGTCCATTGACACTACTATGGGTCTGACTCCGCTGGAAGGCCTGGTCATGGGTACTCGTTCCGGCGATATCGACCCTAACGTATTCAGCTTCCTGAACAAGCAGTGCGGCTATTCTCTGGACGAGATCACCGACATTCTGAACAAAAAATCCGGTCTTCTGGGTCTGTCTGAAATGGACAACGATTGCCGTGTAATCGAAAATGCAGCAGCCCAGGGCAATGAGCGTGCCCAGCTGACTCTGGATGTATTCTGCAACGTTCTGGCCAAGAAACTGGCGGGCTTTGCTGCCGAGATGGGCAGCATTGACGCACTGGTGTTCACTGGCGGTATCGGAGAAAACTCCGGCACTATCCGCAAGAACGTGCTTGAGCGTCTGTCCATCTTTGGTTTCGACATTGACGAGAAAGCCAATGACGAGACCTTCCGCGGCAAGAGCGGTGTTATCACCAAGCCAGGCTCCACCGTTGCCATGGTCGTAACGACCAATGAAGAACTGATGATCGCCCGTGATACCGAAGCCCTGATTGCTGGCTAAACTGGTTAACACATTGATTATTAAAACAACAGGAGGTGTATGCCTCCTGTTGTTTTATCTGTGTTTTATAAGTGTTTTATAAGTGTTTTATAAGAAGGATTTTTCCGGATATGCGTACCTTTTTCCTGGCGCCAACCCGTTACGGTGTTGGCCTGACTTCCGTCACACTGGGTCTGGTTCGGGCGCTCGACAACCTGGGCCTCAGAGTCAAATTCTTCAAGCCCATCGCCCAGCTGCATGTGGGTGACACCGGACCTGAGCGTTCAACCAAACTGGTTCAGCGCATCATGGATCATGAGCCACCCACACCCCTCACCTCCCACCGTGCTGAAAATCTTCTGGGTGATAACAAGGGCGATGTTCTGATGGAAGAGATCGTTGCCCTGTTTGAGCTGGCCTCTCAGGATTGCGATGTTATCGTCGTGGAAGGCCTGGTACCTACCCGGGACATGCCTTACGCAAACCGCCTGAACAGCAACATCGCCAAGACCCTCAATGCCGATATCATTCTGGTTTCCGAGCCAGGCAATGACTCTCTGGAAGATCTGGCCGACAAGCTGGAAATCGCTGCCGACAGTTTTGGCGGCATCAAAAACCCCAACGTTGTGGGTTATGCACTTAACAAACTGAGCCCTGAGCTGGTTGCCCGACTGAATACCGACGGTCATTTCCAGAGCCTGCCAGAATTTGCCCGCAAGCCATTCCAGCCACTGGGCTACATTCCTTTTAACAATAACCTGGCTTCACCAAGAACCATGGATATTGCCCAGCACCTGAAAGCTGAATTGATCAATCCCGGCGAAATGGATACCCGTCGGGTGACGTCTTACACCCTGAGTGCCAGAACCCCCACCAACATGATCCACCACCTGAAGCCGGGCAATCTGATCATCACACCCGGCGACCGTGATGATATTATCCTGGCCACCTGTATGGCGGCACTGAACGGTGTTCCCCTGGCTGGCCTGCTGCTGACCAGTGGCATCAAACCATCTGAGCCGGTGATGGAACTATGTAGCAAAGCGATCAGCACAGGTCTGCCAGTCATGCTGACAGAAGAAGACTCATACTCAACGGCTACCATGCTGGACCGTCGCCATAACGAATTACCAATTGACGACACTGCTCGCATAGAAATGGTAATGGATACCGTTGCTGCCAACCTGAACACCGAGTGGCTGAAGCGGCAGTGTGCCGCACTGGCAGAGCGAAGACTTTCACCTCCTGCGTTCCGTTACCAGCTGGTGCAAAGAGCACAAAGTGCCAAGAAGCGGGTGGTGCTGCCAGAAGGTGATGAACCCCGTACTATTCAGGCAGCGGTTATCTGTCAGGAACGCGGTATTGCCCAATGTATTCTTCTGGGCCAGCGCAGCGTTATTGAACAGGTGGCCAAAGATAATGGAATTACCCTGCCAGATGGTCTGATCATCATGGAGCCTGAAAGCATCCGCTCCCGCTATGTGGCGCCTATGGTTGAGCTCCGCAAGAGCAAAGGCCTGACTGCACCAATGGCTGAAGCACAACTGGAAGATACGGTTGTGCTCGGTACCATGATGCTGGCTCTGAATGAGGTGGACGGTCTGGTTTCCGGTGCGCTACACACCACCGCCAACACTATTCGTCCTGCCTTCCAGCTGATTAAGCCGAAAAAAGATGCTGGAGGACTGGTGTCTTCTATCTTCTTCATGCTGATGCCTGATCAGGTACTGGTATATGGTGACTGCGCAGTAAATCCAAATCCGGATGCCAATCAGCTGGCGAACATCGCCATCCAGAGCGCTGACTCAGCCATTGCTTTTGGTATCGAGCCACGGATTGCCATGATCAGTTACAGTACGGGAACATCCGGTATTGGTGCAGACGTCGATAAAGTTCGCGAAGCCACTGAAATCGTCAGAGCCATGCGCCCTGACCTGATCATTGATGGCCCTCTGCAGTATGACGCCGCTTCTGTTGAATCGGTTGCTCAAACCAAAGCGCCGGGCAGTAACGTTGCCGGTCGTGCTACCGTGTTTATCTTCCCGGACCTGAACACCGGTAACACCACCTATAAAGCCGTACAGCGCAGTGCAGACGTTATCAGCGTTGGCCCAATGCTTCAGGGTCTGAACAAGCCCGTTAACGATCTTTCCCGTGGTGCCCTGATTGACGATATCGTCTATACCATCGCCCTGACTGCTATTCAGGCTGAAAACGATTAAAAAAACAAAAAACGGGAGAAATCCCGTTTTTTTATAATTGCAAAAAATCTTCGCAAAACAGTATCTTCACAAAATATCCGCTCTAAGGATGAACTTTTTACAATTTACTGAGTCTATACAGAAGAGAGGGTTAGATTACTAAAAACTCCAGATAAATAATCCCAGGCAATAGCAATAGACAGTGAATAAAATATTTCAGGCTGAACGAATGAAAGCGCCCCTGACTTAATGGTTAGCTTATCGCTTAATTGTTAGCACTACTATTACGGCTTTGCCAGTTTAAAGAGAATCTGAATACAAAGAAAAAACAAATAGTAATAATTAACCACTTAACTTAAAAGGAGTTAAATAATGAAGGCATTAAATTTATTTACACTTCCACTTATAGCGCTTATTTTTTCACTGAACAGTTTTGCCATTGATGATGATACTCAATTGCAAGATCTGGCAGCCATCCCGGATATATCAGCTTACTTACAAGATCAGCATACCAGATATCAATCAGATGTAAGCAAGCTAGACAGCGCACGAAAGGGTGAGTTTACCGAAATAAATGATGAGCTCCTGTCCCGGTTGAGCTGGCAGGAAGTGATGGCCTTCATCAGGAATGAGTCGACAAATATTGAGACAAACAACATTGTCGAAAACTTTTTTGGATGGGATGAAGGTTACATAAACCGACTGAAAAACATGCAACAGACCTATGATACTTTTTATTTCCTGTCTGTTACCTATCCTGCTCGTGTGAAGAAGCTTAAGAGTCAATATCGAGGTTTCGCAGAGAATAAAAAAGTAATTATTGACACCCCGAGAGGTGGAGAAAGATACACTGATAATCCAATTAACCCTGCGCGAGCTGTATTTCGTAAAAATAATGACAGTCTGTTTGACAAATTCAACAGCCTTAAGCATGAGGATGACAGTAGCCAGAGCTATATTGGGCAGCAACAGGATCGTACCATTACCGGGCTGATCGGTTTGGTTACTGCCAGAAAGATAGCGGCCATGGGAGATAATGCCAGCAAAGAAGCGCCTGAAAGAAAGGAATGGGAGCAAATGCTGGTACAGTCGGCAGCGGATGAATTAATCAAAATACCCGATGCGGTTGCCACGGAAAAACGTAAACGCGAACAGGCCAAAGCTGAGGATGAAGCGAAAAAAGCATGGGCGCCCATGGGCGGTATCGTTGAGATTTCCCGCAGGAGGGACCGGGGCGACCAGGAGACACTGGAGGCGGCACAGGCTTTGTCAGCCCTCCCGTTATTCACCGGAGAATTGGTTACTGATATCCTTGACACCCCCTGGATCAAGCCGGTGTTGAACCGTCGGGCGGCATATAGAGCGGATATTGCAACGTTGCTGTCAGCCCGCCGTGGTGAAAACCAAACAGTCAGTGCCAGCCTTCTCAATAATTATGGCTGGGATATTACCCTGTCCCTGTTTCAGACCCACCAGAAACACGGACTGGTAGACAAGGTAATCCAGAACACCTTTGACTGGGATGAATCCTATGTACGTCGTCTGGATGTCATGAACACGGCCTTTACTATTTTTGATCGGGGAGGCCATGAAAAGGGTGAAAAAACCTTGCTCACAGCGTTTACTGAACTTGATAGCATTCATGGCGATGAACCCTACTACGGCCAGGGGCTCGATCAATTAGCGATCGGATTGATGGGCTATGCAGTTGACAAACAATACAGTACCTCTGCAAAAAACCTCGATCGACAGGACTGGCGCAAACTGATAATGGAAAGGTTTTACGGTCCCTTGCTTCCCTTAATGTAGATAAGATAAAGAGATGGAATAAACGACAGTGTCTGGCTTAACACACAAGGCAGAATCATCGGAGATCGTTTATCCATCCTGGCAAAAAAAAGTCGGGCATAGCTGCCCGGCTTTTTTGTTACTGTCAGCAAACGGTCACACTCTCTCTTTATACTCTAAAAATTATCGGCTAAAACGGGTGTGATTCATGTCCGCCTTTTTATAAAGCCAAAAATAGGGTAGTTTGAAAGAGAACCGTTCTTTGTCACTTATTTCACAAATAAGAAAAAACAAAGTACTCTCACTTCGTTAAGACTTCGTTGTCAATAAACCAACAGGGAGGCCGATAACTCTATCCTATGTCCAAAAAGAAAAAGCAATGTACGGTACAGGAAGTACCAGGAGAAAGAGTATGTCAACAAACAATAATACTGAACATCAGAAGGGCCATTCTTCAACATCCATCATCACCTGCCCGGATTGCATGCACCACGCCATTGAAACAATGCCTCAAGATGCCTGTGTTTATCTCTACGAGTGCAAAAGCTGCCAGAAACTGATTACCCCACAACAGGGAGACTGTTGTGTTTTCTGTTCTCATGGCAATCAGCCATGCCCAACCTCACTGCGGGATAAAAAAGCCTACGCTGAAATGCCCCCTTACCGGAAAGAAATAGTTGCTAATCATCAATAACCTCACCCCCGGCTTTATAAAAAAAGCCATATCCAGTTGACGATCCCGTCACCCTTTTTTTGAAAGCCAGTGGTTTTGAAGTATCTGCCTATTTATATGGGCAATGCTTCTCTGCTCCCGGGTGCTCGCTTTGAACGAGACTGAGGCGCAATCTCGCCCCCTTTAGGGGCGGGTCAAGCCGAGACTACTTTCTTTTGCTATCGTATCACCGGAATCCAACTACTATTAACCTTCCGCTTGACCAAGAAAAAATAAAAATGCTTCAGGGTATCCGACTCAGGGCCAATCCTACAGACAGACAAAAGCTGGATCTGTCTCAGTGGATGGGTTGCGCCCGGTATATCTGGAATGCCAAGTGTGACGAATATCGTTATTACAGTACTGACTAGAGGACGTAGAGCCAATCATAAGCCGGTAAAGGGCAAGCCCTCTACTGCAACTGCCTGTGACACACCAAAAAAGAAGATAACGGCTGTTATTTCGGTAGCTGCTTTATTGGAAGCTCTGCCTTTAGGCCTTTAGGGGCGAGTCGTTCATCTGGCAAACTATAAAACCATGCGTCAACGACAACAGGAACAAAGCTAAAAAGACTCGTAATCTATTGTTAACCAATAAGCATTACTGCCGCTATTTAAATAAGTGATTTCTAAAAAAGCATACTAAAATCAATGAAAGTCAGAAAAACCCTGATTTTTCCACTGGAAAACCAAACGCCTGAGAACTTGACCAGGAACTCGCTGCTTTACCGTGCAGCCAACTGGCTGGAAACTGCCATGCGTGCTTTACAGGAACATAAAGAAGCAGAAAAAAGAATGGAGAACTCTTCATTGGCACCGGCACCGGATAACCAGCTTATCACTCCACCGAGGCACTTCGCCTTTCGACGACACCTGATGAAATCCAGATGTTTTATGCCGGTCAGAGGACGCTTACCCGTCTGCACCAATCTGAGGCGCATCGGCCCTCACCACTGGTAACCAACCCCCATCTTGACCCGGCTGTCTGTTTTCTTCGTCTTATCTACAGGATCACTGTCATAGTCCAGAATATGCGTCAGATTCCAGGTAATGTGATCCGTCAGCCCAACTTTTATTCCCTGGTTAATATTCACCAGTGTCGTTGACTGATTTAACCGGAAGAACGTTCGGCTATTGGCAAAATACTCCCAGTTATTGATGATTCGTGTTCGATAATTAAAAGCCCAGGTCAGCGCATAATCCTGTTGTGAGTCATTAGCCTGATATTCCTCCCAGAGCCGGCTGATACCGCCACTGGTTTTCAATGCACTTCCTGCCGCTTCCCAGAATCGGTAACCCAGCGTTCCACCCAGTGATGTCCGTCGCTGCAAATCCTCTTCTGAGTCATGCTTCTGCTCTGCAGCTCCCTGGACAAACCAGTGTTCATCAAGATAACGACTATAGGAGTAGCCAATGACCCATTCCGAGTTTTTTACACCGTCATCATCTTCAGTTTCGATATCCCAGTAAAAGGCATTTTTATTCCACTGATCATCAACATTCAGTTTCCCTTCAACACCGATCAGCAACTCATCGTCATTACCGGATTTACTATCCAGCATTGCAACAAGCTTGCCGCCCAGCTCCCAGGTATCCGCTAAAACCGGCTTTTCAATGTGGATCGAAGCCACTGGCCACACTGCAGAAAACGACCGTTTTCGTCCACTCTCATCAATGACGGTCACGCCGGTTTCCTGACCTTTAAAACGGCGCAAGCTGACTTTTTCTTCACCAATCAGGCTGACCCAGAATGCTTTATCCGAATCCAGGGCGGATACATAGCGCCAGTCCAGTTCAATAGTACCTGCATATTTGGTTTGCAGACTGAGCTTGCCAGCATCCAGCTTCATAATGTCGCCAGACAAAACATCGCCATTATTCATCCAGATGGTATCGGCCCATACCGGGCTGATGGAAAACAGGCACAAAGTCCCCAATAGTCTGAACAAATAACGAAGGCTCCTTTGGAGCAGCATAGAACGAAGTTCTCCCGAACAGGTTATATCCACCGGAAAAATGCGAAAGAATCCACAATAATGGTTTGCAAATCAATGGTAATTACAACTATATCTTTTCCTTTCCCATTCCGTACTTTTCCAATATCCTGAAATCTGTTGTTTGTAATGGAGAGCCAGCGTTGACTGCCCCCTTTACCCCTTCGCAAGTGTGGTATCTGCTCAGCCGGATTCCAAAAGGTTATGTCGTCACCTATGGGCAATTGGCCGATATGGCAGGAGCCCCCGGATATGCCCGTGTTGTAGGCAATATTCTCAAGCAGATGCCGGCAGGGACAGACCTTCCCTGGCACCGGGTTATTAACCGTAAAGGTCAGATTTCTTTTCCTGAGGGCTCAAGCCGATACAACCTGCAGAAGCTCAGGCTGGAGCAGGAAGGCGTTGCGATCTCATCGGGAAAAATCAATCTGAAAGACCACCAATGGCATGGAGAGTAAGTACATGGATGGAGCTCCGGAAGATATTGCACTGGCTGTAGAAATTATCCGCCAGCTTGAAAGTCTGGATTACCCTGAAAAAAGTATTCTCAAGGCGATGGTTCATATATGCCTGGATACGCTCAGTAAATTACCCGACGATGGAACCCGGGAATTTTGGCGACAAAGGCTGATTACTGAATTAATGGCGTCATCAGACAACAAGCCCAGAGATACCCATTGATAAGGAAACGTCCTTAAATAACTTACCCATTTTAACAAACGCTGCCCGCTGCCCGCCTCCGGCTACCCGAAAAAGCCAGAGCCGCTTGTGCTTTTGCGGGCAACGGGAAACGGGCAACGGTCTTTTACAAGCCTCAGTAAAATGCGGATCTTATTTCGAGACAATGCCTTAGTGACTTTAATAGGTGCTTCAGAAACGTTAAGCGCCTGAAAACTGCCGTCTATCTATATGAACATAGCTGAGTTTATGAAGATGAAAAATCCCATGGATTCGAAGGAAACATCTTGAATGAGTTCAGTATCTTTTCTGAGAATCATTACTGTTATTCCGTATACGAATATATACGACTGTTTAAATATAGCTGGCAGCGTATTGTTGGCGAAAACCCACGCTATTTATATGAGAATAATTCCATGGAATCTGTACACGGCCACAATGTGCTTAACCTGGTGAAGGAACAGGAAAGCGCACTGACCAGAGATGCACTTCTGGCAGCCATTGCTGAGCAGTTTGGCAATACCGCCCGCTACCACACCTGTTCAGCCAGAGACCTGACCGCTGAAGAATTACTCACCCAGTTTGTTGAAAAAGGCAAGTTGGTTGAAGCTCAAAGTGGCATCCAGTACAAAGGTTGTAACTGTCATTGCCACTGACTAGAGACAGGAAAGCCCGCTAGACGGGCTTTCCTGGTTTGAGATCTCAATATCCCTACCCTCAATGCAAATAAAAAAACCGGCAACTAGTACCGGTTTCGAAAATTTTTTTATTGTCGCCTGTCTCATCTTCGTGGCCAATCAATCACCTCCCCCGCGATCAAAGGCCTTTACTGGAGAAATCCCCCTTCTCTTTTCTCCATCAGGCATAAGCCATATTACGTATTGTTTTTTTCTGCATATTGACCCACGTCAACATTACATCATCTTGACAAACTTATCGGATTTTTCCCGCCAACGTCGTACTGTTTTGTCAGCCCTTCACTCAATGAATCCTTCGAGAACAAATCTTAATAATGGCTGCCGACCATGCCGATACTATTTGAGTCTGTTGATATTTCGCTACTCTCGGAAGGAACCATGACGATCAAGAAACTACCCATCATGATCCTGCTAGGGTCCAGCTTCTTTACTTTATCAGTAATGAGCAGTTCCAGTGCCAGAACCTCTGTTTATACCATTGAGGACGATCATCAAACCGTTGCTATTAAACAAAGCGCTTTTGTCGCCAAACCACCCGTAATCCGGTCAAATCAGGACCTGATTGAACATGCCCTCAAATACGGAATGCTCGCTGATGCCTATCAGAAAAGTTCCCGGGGAATGATCACTGAGGGCTATCGCTATCAACTTCGTCAGCTTTATCTAACCTGGCTTCCGAAAGCACTGGAAACCCCGGGGCAGACTATCGAACTTGCCAATGAATCAGCCTTACAACAGTGGCAGGAGTTACTGGATCAGGCTGAATATTCTGACACCCGGAAAACCCAATGGATAGAAATGCTCACCGGGCTGTTGGAAGAATGGTCAGACAAGCATCAAAAGCAGGCATTTTCACTAAAAAATCAAGAGACTGTTCTGAGTGCATTCAACAATAAGCTTGGCGAATGCAGCCAGCATTTGAATAAGCCTGCCAGCAGTGACTTAAAACAAAGTGCCTGCCACAGTATGGGGAATATTACCCGCCAAATATCGGATCAGGACAGTTCTCCTGAAACGCTGAATTCGGCGATGAAGACAACGACCTACCGCTACATTGAAAACCTGGAAAAAGTGGCGTCACTACCCTACTACAAGGCTTACATTAAGAGCAGAGCCGCCTTTAACGACATTCTCCGGGACCGACTGGATACCGGTTACAGTTATCAGCAGCTATCTCAGATCCTGCAGCTTGCCGGTATTGATTACCCGGTCATCTACCAGCATATTCGGGAACTGTCACTGCGCCACCCCGGCACCTGGATTCAATAACTTTTCAGGGCTTTCTGTTTAGCAGAAAGCCCTCCTTTCAGGTTAAACTCCGCTATTTAATCGAGCAAACGATTTATGGCACTGAAAGCAACCATCTACAAAGCTGCAGTCAATATTGCGGACATGAACCGCCATTATTACGCAGATCATGAACTGACCATTGCCCGTCATCCTTCCGAGAGTGATGAGCGGGCCATGCTGAGATTACTGGCATGGTCACTGCACGCATCGGATGACCTGTCGTTCACTCGCGGCATCAGCACCGATGATGAACCGGATATCTGGCAGAAAAATCTCAGTGGTGAAATTGAAACCTGGATTGAACTGGGTCAGCCCGATGAAAAACGCCTGCGTAAGGCCTGTGGTCGTGCCAAACAGGTGTTTATCTATAACTATGGAGGACGAACGTCCGATATTTGGTGGCAGCAGTGTCAGGAGAAAGTTCAGCGCTTTAATAATCTGCATATCTACCGCATTCCTGCTGAAGCCAATGCACTGGTCAACCTCATTGATAAAAACATGAAACTGCACTGCGTTATTCAGGATCAGCAGATATCCATTGGCAATAATCAAGAAAACCTGACACTGGAAATTGACCGGCGTTTTCCCATTGACTGAAAGTTAATTACCGGCTTCGGGAACATAAATACTTTTTATCAGTCTAATATGGCAATTATAAAGTCAGAATCATTATAGGTGTAGGTATGCTCTCGCAGATGTTATCAGACCCTTACCCATTAAACGGGCAATATCCTGCGAGGCAAAATCATGACTCTACAACCGGGACATTTCCTGCCACATCCGCATCGGCTTATTCTCAGCCTGTCGACCAAGATCTGAACCGTCGAAAAATGGTAGCGTGTCATCACCTTAAACGTGAATTACCAAGATTACCAAGATTACCAAGGGCTGTGGGTTATCCTGAAAATAACAGGAAAAATTCTTCCGAAATCCCGTTAACCACCGGGGCATGCCATCGCACACAGCCAGAAATCCTTAATTATTTAGAGCCTAAAACTAAAGCTGATTCTCGCAGTGCTCTCTCCCTTGCCATCAGGCAATCTGCCTGGCCCCCAAAAAATGAAAATCAAAAGAGGTTAACCTTTGTTTTGTTACACAGGCTTATTCCCGGATTAATGAAGATCCCGGAGGGAATAAGCCATAGGGAATGGCTTCTGCATTTAAGAGATTTGATAAACTGGCATGATATTCATGGACTTACGGCACTGAAAGAGGCCGCAAGGAATGGTGCACTGCCCTGTATCAAACCATTAGTTGCTATGGGTGCCAGCCCATGGCAGGAAAAGATCACGACATCATTGCACGAAGCCTTATTTAAAGATAAGACATACCAGGGGGTAACTCGTTACGATGTACTAAAGGAGTTGCTTGAAGCCATACAGACGTCAATACCACTCAGTATTGATAAGGCGGTCAACTTAAAACCGGTTCCTTTCCCAAATAAAACCATTAAGGAAATCGACAAGAATTCAAGGCGAATTCTGGAATCCGAAAATACAGTCCTTAATGAACTGCTGTCTCGAAAAGAAATCCCCTTCGATGAAACTGACCAGATTGCCAGACTTCTACTTCGGTTTGGTGCCAATCCCCTGATAAAAAACGCTAACGATGAAACTGCATTCAGCCTGTGGTTCCGCCATCAAAATCTGGAAGCAGAACTGTTTGAAGCTATGATCAAAGCAGTACCCCTGAAAGATCTGGGGCTGATATTACAAAAGCCATGCAAGATACCAGAGGACTGCAGGGATGTGGTTTGGCAGCTCATCCAGCAAAAAATACAAGAAGCAGAGAGGCAATCTCCAGTGCTTTACTTTTCGGATTCTAAACGGTCAACATCACCAGACAATATCGGCTTATCTGGCAACATGTTTGATGATACAGGGCTGATCTTTCAAGAACCATGTAAGATACCAATGGAATCCAAAGGTAAGATTCAGCCGCTTATCCAGAGAAAAATCCAAGCCTCTGCTCCAGACACATACCCATCTACTGATGCTTCTCAGGAGACATGCCCATATCCTCCAATATCTTCAGCAATGGAACAGTCAACATCGTCATTGAACAGCCAATCAATAAATGAGCTCCTGGAGACATTGAATGAACTACAAAACGCGCAGGAAACATCAAATAGTGGAACTCTGCAAAGCGACCCCGTCGCAATGATTATGCAGCCTGTAACAGACATTAATACGACCATTGCGACTAAACTCACCCAGCTTCCTTATAGGCCAGAGCAGAGCCCGGAAACGAACGGTAATGTTAATAAAGGGGAAGCTTTTAATTCCTTTGGTAGTGACATGATAAACCTTGTAACTGATAACATGATAAACTTTGTAACTGATAACATGATGGAAAAAGAACAAAAACCGGTATCAGGACGGCAGGATATCTCTGGTAGCCAGTATCAGGTGTACCTTGATTTCCAAAAGGAGTTAGAGGCGACAACAGAATCCACTGATCAGCCAGCATTAGCCAATGCTGATAAAGAAAAAAGAGCAGGGTCACGTCTGATGATCGCTTCGATATTTTGGCAAGAACTTAGCCCCCCCACGGGTGTCGATTCATTAACATCGCGGCCTGATGCTACGGACTTATCGCCAATGATTAATCATGGTTCCAATGTGAGGCCTAAACATTTCCAGCCTTATGATGTTGATGTGCAAGCAAAAAAAAGGCGCATAGAAAAACCGGAGTAATATCCCTGATGATCACCTTTCTTCTTCAGGAGACGAATTAAGAAAAAATCCGGGTTATGAGTTCTAAGCCTATATACCACGCTAATTTAGCGGCACAATTTCCAGCCAGAAGGCCTGAGTGGTTTTCTGCTCCATCGAATCATCATCAGTACCAACAGAAATATTGAAACGCAGCCGTGAGCCAGCAATACCCTGATGTTTAAGATACTGCTGGATAGCGGTTTTCTGCACCTCCATTTTCTGCTGCCAGACGTCCAGTTCCGCCAGAGTTTCAGGAACAGGGCTGTGAATAATAAACAGTGCATTCATTGCTGAATCACCGTTCATCTCTTCAACAAATAATTTCAAATCTGAGCTTTTAACCAGTCCATCATTCAGGCGCAGTTTCACATTGCCGCGGGATTCTCTCTGCTCACTGACTTTCTCAACTTTATAATCAGAAGGCTTGAACACATCGACCAGAGTATAAACTCGACCATTACCCCGCCGCACAGAATAGACCGAGTAATAACTGCCCTGCTTTTTCCCGATAAAAAAGGCCTGCTCTTTATCCTGGCCATAAAGGGTTGATATCTCAAAAATATCATTTGCCCAGAAGTTGCTGGCACCGCAGGAAAAGCTACGACACTGAAAGAGAGTCTCGACGCCCTGGTCACGCAACTGATCAACATAAAAGTCATAGCCCTGACTGCTGCTATGACCGGGCGGCAATAAATACAGAGCTCTATTCAGATGACCATCAAACCACTGCGACCCATCAGAGGTAACAACGCCATTAACTCTTTTCATACGACTGGTGATCACCGGATGATTCTGCCGGTCTTCATCAGCAGAAAGCCGCAGGCCGGCATTGGGAAAGGGCGGAAGCTCAGAACCATAACTGAACTGGAAAGGAGTCATTGACAGGAGCAGTAAACAACCTCGCAAAATATCAGAGGTTGCATTACGCCTTTGATCAGCCTTAAACCGAGTAAGACACCATGTAATCACTTTATTCATAGAACAATCCAAGGCCTCCCCCATAGTCTCATCAGCGTATCATAACCCATTGCCAAAAACAGAGTTAACAATCCCGGCAATGGCATCAACCTGATCATCCATATGAAGGTGATGATTGCCGCTCATAGGATGGAATTGAATATTCGGTAATCGATCACTGTACTGCTGAATCGCATCGTTGATCGAACCTTGATCAACGTGAATCATATGGGCAGGACAGGTAATCTGTTGTGGAAAAGCGAGGGTCTGTTCCAGGGTGAAGCGGGTAGGAGACCCTAATTTTAACCGTGGATCGGAGGTCCAGAGCCAGTCATCCCCTACCTGCCGCAGTGAACGTTCGACCAGTAATTCAGACGATTCTCTGGAGACCTTGAACTGGCTTATTGCACGAGCACGAACCGCCTGCTGCCTGGAACGATAACGGGTTACCGGAAGTTGGTTCGCAGGCGTTCTGCGCTGATTGATATAGTCACGCAATGCGTTTGGTGCATCTTCAGCTTTTCTCGGCCAGGGAAACAAACCATCAATAGCCACCAGCCCGGTTACCTGTTCTTTAAGGACAGATCCGGCAGCCATGGTACTGACCACGCCCCCCATTGAATGGCCAAGCAGGCCGAACCGATCCAGTTGCAAGGCTTCAGCGATATAGACCAGATCCTCAACATAGTGCCAGACATCGTAACTGAACCACTCTGGCCGATGCTCTGAAAGACCATGACCAGCCTGATCAACGGCTATCACACGAATGCCTTCCAGTTTCGGAGCGATCGGCGTAAAGCTGGCTACATTATCCAGCCAGCCATGGAGCGCTATCACCGGATGTCCCTGTGAATCACCCCATTCAAGTGCAGCAAACGTTAAATGGGGTGTTTGAATGTTCAGCTCCCTGGGCTGCATCAAGGACTCCTTGTGATTTGAGGCAATGAGCCTTCTTCAGAAATAGTAACTTGGAACACCACAAAAGTAGCTTCTGAGAACGATTTCATGAAAAACCGGTATTTCAGGAGCCAACCATTTGATGGTTTTGTGACAAACGGCTGAATATTAACACACTGGTCAACCAAAAAAATAATGAGTCATTCGCAAAAAAACCGGCCCCGGCAATTCAGACTGTATATATTTAACGGCTGTTATGACTGAGTTTTACACTCGGAGAAACCGCACTTTGATCAACTCCCTGGAATCCATAAAGAGAAAAACCTTTTAAGCTTTTCGTTGTCATCAAAGAGATCAGCATAATTTTTACAGAATGCTTTCTGGCTAAGTTACCGTTAATGGTTGGAAGCACCAATGCTCAACAATTCTGCCGACTAACTGGCCAGCAGTTAACTTGGTTGCTGCTGTCAGTTCTCTCCTCCAAGCCAGATAATGCGGAAGGTAACGAGTTGCAACCCCATGGAATACGCCGCCAATCCAGCGTTTTAAATAACTGTGATAAGAATTTACAGTCTGGATATGGTAAATACCTTCAACAACATGTCGACCTGCTGATGTCACCAGCTCTTTGAAGTCAAATCCAAGCTTGTCAGCAAGTTTTTCGTGAGCAAGGTGAGCATCCCACAGACCGTGCCTGAATCGATATACGGCCATTTAAATGCCTGCACAATTCATTAGCACTTTCGTTTTCTAACACACCATCAACGGTATTTCGATTACGGTCCCGAGCCCAATGGCACTGACTTAAGAGCTAACCACTTGTATTTACTGAGTTTTCTGGCTTTTAGTCTTGAGCATGTAACTTGCCTTGATGACTTGCTACGGAAGTGCGAAATCTACAGTGCGACCATGGTTTAATTAAATCTATTTGTCAGAATAATTAGTTCCAAAAAAGTTATTCTATCCTGATAAAAATGAATGGTAGTGGGCCAAATGTGTGGTCAAGCATAAATATCTACCCCAAATTCAAGCGCGTTAATCAGTAATCCAATGACAATATCGTGCATCTTCTCAAGCTTGGAAAAGCATATGCTCTTTCTCGCTAACCGTTTGATCCATGTTCTGAAATTCAAATTCTTACGTTCAATTTTCTGAGTATTTCTCTTGCCAATCTCATGCTTCTCCGGGGCTATATTTCGTTCATAAGCACCCCAGTCATCGCTATAGAAACGACTAATACCAAACGGCTCCAATAACGCCTTAAGCTGCCGCTATTAAAGTTCATAGTTCTGATGTTTGGATTCACTTGCAGCAGAAGAGACTCTTTGCTTTTTAACACGTTGATGACGGTTGTTTTGCTAACGCCAGGCACTCTGCTGGTATCTCTGATCCCACTGCTGTTGATTGCCATTTTGACGATGTTATTTCTGACGTCCCGGTATCAAGCCTTGTACCGATATTCGAGCATAAACGATGTGATTTCACACAGTTCATTATGGCAGAGGTAACGCTGATTTCCTTTACGGCAAAAACCGTTCTTCCCAACGAGCGAGAGATGGCAGTCGGGGCATTTAACTTCAATAATACACGTCATAAGACGTATATTAGGATGAAGAGTTTGTCAGTATGGGATTATCCCTATCCACACATTTGACCAACTACAAGACAGATGTCTTACGGTTTCTGCCCAGGCCACGAATCCGGTTTTTAAAAAGTCTAATTTGACAATCTACACCTTGAGCCTATTATCCTCGGACAGCCTCCTAACAGTTAAGGGGTGTGCTGTTATGAAAAAAGTACAAACCAGGTGAATCCTGCGATATGCGATAAAGGAACCTATGGCTTTATAGCATCAAGTCTAGGCAATGTTTCCGGGTAGAGTTGCTTGAGTTTGGAGCCCAGCCATCGGTTTATGACTACCGATCTTTGTGGTTCCGTAAGGCGGCAAAATATTCGCCTGATTCCAAAACACAGACGATCATTCAAATCAGGGTTAAGGGGGGCTTGAAATTAAGTCTAAAAAAGAAGCAAAGTGTCGTACACTTCAGGAAGTTCTTACGCATAAGCAAGCATCTGGAAACGCTGGTGCCCGGTTATCGTATCTTCTTTACTCGGATTGAAAAAAAACACCTTGCATAATGGAATCATCAATCCACCGATAGACACGGTAAGTGACACGGTAAGTGACACGGTAAGTGTAAGGAAAAAATCAAATTCAGCAAGGTTAGTTGCTGAGGGAATCAAAATTTTAAGAGGCGGAGCGAGTATCTGTAGATCATACAAAGCAGGATCTTTTTGTTTTTGATTCTGAAACTGGCTCGAATTACCAAGATTAATAAAAGGTGGTATCTTATGCTCAACAAAACGCTGACGGCAACAATACAGAATATAGCCATGCCAGCCAAAGGACCCAATATTACAGCCAACATTACCCATTCCCCATATACTGCTGCTAGCAATGGCAGACGTGTGGGTCATTACGACTATGATGCTTCGCGGATTCCTCACCACGAACAGGGCAGATCAAAGGGGAAAAAAGCGCTCGCTAACCATCATGTCCAGATGGACAAGTTTCAAACAAAGTCCCGGCTGAAGGGCAAGGGTAAAACCTCGGGGATGGAAAGGGACAAAGCGCACATTAGTAAAGCCGAAGCTGCAGGCCACCGTATGGGTGCTACCCGTTCCGGCAGCACCCAGCGCCAGCAGGGAGCTGAAGCGACACCTGAACGAAGACGGACAGGCCGGAATAGCAAGAACGCTAATAAGAATCTGCTTGCAAAAGAATGTGTTCTGAGCCCTGGGAAAAAGTTCCGAAAAAAACAAACGGTTGAACAAGACACGCATTATCGTGCAAAACAACATAGTATTCGGTCATCCGTGGAAATGCTCCCAACCACCCAGACCACCCAGAAAAAAGTTGGAGGCTGTGTAACTCATCATGATCATGTGTTGGATTTACAAAACGGTTTCTTAAGACAAAAAACAGAACTGAATAAAAACTTAAACGAACAATTTACTCTGCAAGAAATGAAAGAAAAAGAAATAAATAAAATAAAATCCAGAGCAAAAAGTACTAAGAAGGAAGCAAAATCAATGTCACATTGTGTGGATGAAATCACAAAAGAAGCACATTTGCAGAGATCAGAGATTGTACAGATGGTTAGTAAAACAGCTAATGATCTGAACTGCTTCCTTTCTGATACAGAGAGTGATGTACGGGCGCGTTATCAAGCAGCCAAAACAAAAATATATGATATTGGCCAATCATACCACTGGCCGATCCCCCAAGTGTCAGAGTCTGCAAGATTTATCCCGTTTACCGACGGCCCTACTACCATCGACAGATCTACCTCCGGTAGCCCTGCCACGGCAGCCCCGACCACGGCAGACCTGACTACAACAGACCTGACCACAGCAGAGCGGGCTACAACAGCCCCGATGACTACTACAGACCTGATCACAGCAGAACCAACATATAGGTGGGCGTCTTGTAGCAATACTTTGGACACTTTTCAGAAATATTCTGTGATGTTGGAAATCAGTGAATAGGCTATAGATGCCTCTGTTCGCTGATATGATCCTTCATGAACACTATAATAAAAACGACACTTGTCCATGGTCAAAAAGCCCCAGAAAATCTTCATCGCATTACTTCTTTCGGCACTCGTTGTGTTTCAGGTAAGCAGAGCTAAGCAGAGCAGGACATCCATAAAAAGGACAGCAGAGTAAACAGCAGAGCAGGAGCAGAGCAGAGGAGCAGAGCAGGACATCCATAAAAACAGCAGAACAGGACATCCATAAAAATATCCATTTATACAGCAGAACAGCAGCAGAACAGGACATCCATAAAAATATCCAAAAAGCAGAGCAGGACATCCATAAAAAGGACAGCAGAGTAAACAGCAGAGCAGGACATCCATAAAAAAGCAGTACAGCACAGCAGAACAGGACATCCATAAAAATATCCATTTATGGGGCGTGTCGAGATTTGTTGGGGCTCGCTCTGCTCGACCCAACCTACTACGTTTCATTGAAGAAATTGGCAGATGACGCAGGTTGGGTCGAGCGAATGCCAGCCCCAACAAACTATCTGCAATCATCGGTAAAATTATTGAGGTTTACTCCGTTCGACCCAACCTATCCCGTCTATCCCGTTAAAACCATGCAGTAGAGATTATGGGCAAAGATATAGTAATCATATATGATTGGATATTATCATTCTATAATGATCGGATAGTTAATAAATGTGAGCATGAAGGATACGACGTAAAGAAAACTCTACCGCTCAAACCAGCGGTAGAGAGCGGTTCTTCAGGCAGCGTCGCCCTGAGGCTTGGGTTCAAACAAGGGAGGCAATAAAGGCATCGCCATCGCCTGATGAACCAGCGCCATAATATCCATTTCACGGAGACCATGGAGCACTGACAGGTCATCAATCACGTAATACAGCGGCTGAAGAATATCAATCCGATAGGGGGTTCTCATTGCTGTCAAAGGGTCTAGCGGGGCTCTGACCGGAATATCGCTCTCCAGTGCATAGCCAGTTTCTCCATAGCTGGAAAGTATGCCACCACCATAAATACGCAAACCTTCTGAAGTGTTGACCAGACCAAATTCCACCGTCAGCCAGTAAAGCCTGGCAAGATAGATCCGCTCCTCTTTGGTAGCAGTTAGTCCCAGCCTGCCATAGGTTTCAGTAAAATCGGCGAAATCCTGATTGGTCAATAATGGGCAGTGACCAAATATCTCATGAAAAATATCGGGTTCCTGAAGATAGTCCAGCTCTTCCCGTGCCCGAATAAAAGTGGCTACGGGAAACTGTTTATCAGCCAGCAGCTTAAAAAAACGGTCAAATGAAATCAGTGCCGGGACTCTGGCAACTCCCCAGCCTGTTTTATCTTCCAGCACCTGATTAATTTCATCAAGCTGGGGGATACGCTCCGAAGGCATGACCAGCTCTTCGATACCGTTCATGTATTCATCGCATGCCCGGCCTTTCAATAACTCAATCTGCCGGTGATACAGGATACCCCAGGTTTCGTGTTCTTCTTCCGTATATTCAATAAAGCCCGACTCATCAGGTTTTCTTGCCTGATATTTGGATGACTTCATAAATACTCTCCCCGACCTTGGTGACGGGATAATGAAAGGTAAGCATTATCCCGCCTGATTGAAGATTTATTCTCTGAGAGAATTAAAGAACGCCCCTTTCTATTTGATCCCTCTCTATGCTCTCAAACAGAGCGGTAAAGTTACCTTCACCAAATCCTTCATCGCCTTTGCGCTGTATAATTTCAAAGAAAATGGGACCGATGACGGTTTGGGTAAATATTTGCAGCAGTAAACCGCCCTCTTCCGTTGGCGCCCCATCCATAAGAATGGCGTTTTTCTTTAGCTGTTCCATGTCTTCATGGTGCCAGGGTAGCCGATTTGGCAGCATCTCATAATAAGTCTCCGGAGGGGGGTTCATAAAAGCAGTCCCACTGGCACGCATTGCCGGAACAGTGTGGTAAATATCTTTGGCATACAGGGCAATGTGTTGAATTCCCTCTCCCTTGTATTCCTTCAGATACTCTTCAATCTGGCTCTTGTCATCAGACGATTCGTTAATGGGTATTTTGACCTTGCCACAGGGACTGGTCATGGCTTTGGATTTCAATCCAGTCAGCTTACCCTCAATGTCAAAGTAACGAATCTCACGGAAATTAAAAATATCTTCATAATAAGAAGCCCACTTATCCATATTACCCTGATGAACATTGTGGGTGAGATGATCAATGAATGTGAGGCCCAGACCCTCAGGCTCTTGTTCCACACCTTCAATAGGGACAAAGTCTACATCATAAATGGAACCCTTATCGCCATAGCGGTCAACCAGATAAATAAGACTCCCACCGATGCCAATAATGGATGGAATATTCAACTCCATCGGTCCGCTCTGAGTCGGGCCTGGTTCACAACCCAGTTGCAGAGCCCTCTCATAGGCAAAGCCAGCATCCTCAACCCTAATGGCAAAGGCACAGGCACAGGGTCCATGCTCCCGGGCAAACCTCTGGGCAAAAGAATCTGGCTCGCCATTGACAATAAAGTTAACTCCCCCCTGACGATATAGAGTCACCTCCTTTGATCGATGACGGGCCACGGGCACACATCCAAACTGTTTGAAAAGGCTGCCCAGAGCCACAGGATCCGGTGATGCATATTCAACAAATTCAAACCCATCAGTTCCCATTGGGTTCGTGCTGGTAATCTTTGATATTTTGTTCGTTGTCATGCTTCATCCTCATTTACATTCCAGCAACAGTATAGAAAAAGTATACGATTGGACTGATGCAAAAGCCTTGCGATCTACAGTCTGGTTACGCAAGATAATACAAAAGGTTTGCATCAGATGAATTGGCGGAGCCAACCATCTGGACTTACACTTCCTGACACTAGCTCCTGACACTAACAGGTGTGCCTGAAGTTTTGTATAGCGCCTGCAAATACATTCGGCAGGAGCACCGATAGCGGTAGACCATTGTAAAGGACGGCGCTTCAGGAAGCATATCAATGCATCGGGCGGGAAAGATGACCGGCGTCAATACCTCTTTTAACACCCGGGGCACAGAGGCAAAACAGCGAAGGACCGGATTATGAACAGAAATGTACTGGATACTTATGACATACGGCTTTTATCTGCATTACAACAGGATGATGCCCTGTCTCTACAATGCCTTTCCGAACTGGTCAGCCTGTCAGCATCGCAATGTTCCCGGCGTATCAGTCGTTTGAAAGCAAAAGGCTATATACAAAAGCAGGTCACTCTGCTAAATCCTCAAGCGGTTGGCCTGGATGTTGAGGCATTCGTTACGGTCTCACTGGATAATCACACACCGGAATCTGCAACTTACTTTAAAGAGGCCATCCTCAATATGTCACCGGTTATGGAGTGTCATGCCATCACCGGCAGTGATGGTGATTATCTATTAAAAGTTATTGCCAGAAACCAACAGGCACTCTCTTTTTTCCTGATGGAAGAGCTGATGAAGATTCCCGGTATCAGCCAGATCAAAACAGCCCTGGCGCTCTCGGCCATTAAATCGACCACGGCACTGCCACTCGGCTTATAGCGGGTATTAAGGAACCGTCCTTTAAGGACAGCTCCTTAACATCATGATCATTGACTGTTAAAAATCCGATAAGCAGATATAAACCGGAATACAGGCTCGCTCTATATGATTGCATATCTAAGCAAAGGATTGTTTGCGCTCATAATGGCAATACCTTATTTTGCTTACGGCGACGATATTACCATTTCCCATGGCCTGAGCTTTCACAATACGCTTAAGTACAGCAATCAATTTACCCATTTTTCCTATGTTAATCCCGATGCGCCTAAAAGAGGCATGCTCCGTAAAGGCGTCACGGGTACTTTTGACACCTTTAATACTTTTTCACCAAAGGGAGCCTGGGCTGATGGCAGCTACTTTCTCTATGACCCATTGATGTTAAGAGTCGGTGATGAACCTTACTCCGTCTATGGTCTGATCGCAGAAAGTATTGAATACCCGGATAACTATCGCTGGGTTATTTACCACCTGAACCCCAAAGCGCAATTTCATGATGGCTCGCCAATCACTGCCAATGATGTCGTGTTCACTTTCCAGTCGCTGAAAAAGAAAGGCCCGCCCCATTACCGGCATCTTTATAAAATCATCCGTAATGTTGAAGTCATTGATTCCAAAACTGTTCGATTCAACTTCAGCGAACCACCCGCAAAAAGTCTGGTACTGAGGCTCTCACAGCTTCGTGTTCTTCCTGCCCACTACTGGCAAAAAGAAGAAAATGATCTTTTTAAAACAACCCTGAAACCGCCACTGGCCAGTGGCCCTTATAAAATAAAGACGTACAGTCCCGGTCGTTATGTGACTTATGAGCGAGTAAGAGACTATTGGGCAGCAGACCTTCCCGTTAACAAAGGTCGCCACAACTTCGATAAGGTTCGTACTGACTATTACCGGGATGACAGCGTTGCCCTGGAATCCTTCAAAAAAGGTGAGTTTGATCTACGGATCGATGCCAACCCCAGAAACTGGCATCAGGCCTATAAAACCACACCCCCGGGACAGCCACCCTTCATACAGGAAAAGATTAAGAATAAAAGCCTTGGCATGCGCGCGTTTGTTTTCAATTTAAGAAAGCCCGTTTTCCAGGAACGTAACGTTCGAAAAGCCATTTCCCTGGCCCTGGATTTTAACTGGGCCAACCAGCACCTTTTCTTTGATATGTACCACCAGGCTTACAGCCTTTTTTCCAACTCGGATCTCGCGGCAACCGGTCTTCCCTCCACAGAAGAGAAAGCGCTGCTGGCACCCTGGCGGTCATCATTACCGGCTGAACTGTTCAACTCACCCTGGGAGCCGGTGCAAACGGACGGCACTGGTAACTGGCGCAAAAACAAATCCGTTGCCTATCAATTATTGAAGGACGCGGGCTGGACATACAAAAACAAAAAGCTACTGGACAAGCAGGGCAAGCCGTTGCGCTTTGAAATACTGTTAAGGGATCCACAGTTTGAACGGTTCGTCATTCCGTTCACCCGGAACCTTCAGGAGCTGGGTATTATTGCCACCATCAATACCGTTGACACTTCACAGTACTTCAACCGTATTGGTAAATTTGATTTTGATATGATCATCCATGGTTTTTACCCCAGCATTACCCCCGGTACCGAACTGAACAGTTTTTGGGGAAGTCTCAGTGCTGACAGTGCCGTCGGAAAAAACCTAAGCGGCATTAAACTTCCGGCACTGGATGCCATGATTGAAAAAGCGATCAATGCACAAAGTCGTCCAGAGCTAACTCTGTATACCCGGGCTATTGACCGGATAGTACTCTGGCACTACGCGGTAATACCCCAATGGTATTTACCCTACTGGCCGATGGTCTATCGCCCCGGATTAAAACATCCGGAAATAGCGCCTCCTTACGAAAATGGCCTGAGCACCTGGTGGCGGGATTTTTAAAAAGCACTTACTATTTGGCCAGTTACAAAACTGGCACTTAACAACCATCCATGGTTAAGTCTATATTAGAACGATTGCTTATAAACAAGACTGTGTAGAGATTTTAAAACATTAACGGTTTCTTAGGATGCTAATGAATTCTGGCTATCTCAGCTCTTTCAAGATCGCAACATTATCACTGGGGCTTGCTCTCTCTTTCACAAGCAGCTCTTCAGCCAGCTCTACCGATACAGTATCCGGAACTGATGCCAAAACGGCCCTTGTTCTCCATGGCGACGCGAAGTATGGCCAGCCCGGAAACCCCTTTAAATATTTTGACTATGTCAATCCTGAGGCACCTAAAGGCGGCAGTGTCAGAATGGCTGCCAGCGGTACTTTTGACAGCCTCAACCCCTACACCAATAAAGGGACACCCGTTACCGGTATAAGCCTTATTTACGATACCCTGATGACCCAGAGTCGGGACGAAGCCTTTTCCCTTTATCCGCTGATTGCCGAGTCCGCAGAAAGAGCACCGGATAACAGTAGCATTACCTTTAACCTGAATCCCCGTGCCCGCTTCCACGATGGCAAAGCGATCACCGCAACCGATGTGAAATACACGTTTGAGCTGCTTACCCAGAAAGGGCATCCCTTCTATCGCAGTTATTATTCCGATGTAGAGTCCGTGACTGTCCTGTCCGACCGCCGTGTTCGCTTTAACTTTAAACATGCCAACAACCCTGAATTACCTTTCATCCTCTCAGAGCTTCCGGTGTTGCCAAAACATCATTGGGAACGGGACGAAAACGATTTCTCATCGGCCTCTCTCAAAGCGCCTCTTGGCAGCGGGCCTTATCAGGTGGTTAACGTCGATGGTGGTCGCAGTATTTCCTACCAGCGGGTAGCAGATTACTGGGCACAGGATTTACCCGTTAATGTGGGCCGTTATAATTTTGATAACATCAGCTATGACTACTATCGGGATGAACATGTTGCGCTTCAGGCCCTGAAAGCCGGAGAGTACGATTTACGATATGAAAATATCGCCAAAAACTGGGCTACTGCCTATGATGTCCCTGCGGTTCATCAGGGTGATCTGATCCTGGCAACCATCCCTACCCGCAATCCGGCGCCTATTCAGGGCTTTGCCTTTAACCTGAGACAGGATTTCTTTCAGGATCCGCTGGTGCGCAGAGCCATTGGTTATGCAATGGACTTTGAGTGGTTAAATCGAAATATCTTCCATAACAGCTATATTCGCTCACAAAGCTATTTTGGTAATTCAGGAATGGAAGCGACCGGCATTCCTGAAAGTGAAGAGCTGAAGCTTCTTGAACCATGGCGCAGTGAATTACCCGAAAAGCTGTTTACTGAACCCTATACGCTACCGGTCACGGATGGCTCTGGAAATATCCGCCCACAGTTGCAGAAAGCCCTGACACTTCTGAAAGAAGCAGGATGGTCTCTGAACAACAACAGACTGGTTAATCCGCAGGGTCAACCGCTCAAAATTGAGTTACTGATAGCCCAGCCTTCTCTTGAACGAATTGCCCTGCCCTTCAAGAAAAATCTTGAACAAATGGGCATAGAACTTAATATTCGTTCCGTGGATATCTCCCAGTACATTAACCGTATACGTGCTTTTGATTATGACATGATCCTTGCCACCTACGGTCAGTCGGCATCTCCGGGTAATGAACAAACCGGCTTCTGGGGCAGCAAGGCCGCTGACACCAGGGGCAGTCGAAACTATATGGGTATTCAAAGCCCGGTGGTTGATGCCATGATCAGTCATGTTATTAATGCCGACAGTCGGGAAGCACTGACCACTGCGGTAAAAGCGCTGGATCGTGTTCTGCTCTGGGGAGAATATATGATCCCCCAATGGTATTACCCCTACGACCGGATTGCCCACTCCAGCAAACTGGTCAGGCCAGAATCTGAACCATTGTACAATACAGATATTTATACCTGGTGGATCGACAATAGCCCGGTTTCAAAGAATATTGTCAAGGACAAAGACGTTTCAGGCTCCCCTGAAAGTCCTCCTGAAAACAAGATCCCATGGCACTATTCAGGTCTGATACTGCTGGGTATGATTCCACTCTGGATATATCGTCGTAGAAGAAAAATTTAAGTTTATAGCTTGAAGCTAAAAGAAGCCGCAATTAAGAATATACCATCGTCGTCCCCGCGAAGGAGGCTGTCGCAAAACCCACCAGGAACCTCGTTCCCACGCTCTGCGTGGGAATGCATAGCCAACCGCAGGAATCGTGTCTGTGGTTGGGTTCTGGCGCTACCACGCAGGACCCACGGGGCCTAAAAGCGTGGGAGCGAGGAGGGTTTTGCGACACCTCGAAGGCGGAAATCCATCTCGAGACCGGGAGTCTATCCCGAGCAGTGGATCCCCGCCTTCGCGGGGATGACGGGGTGTAGCGGGGATGACGGGGTGTAGCGGGAATGACGGGGTGTAGCGGGAATGACGGAGGGCCGGTACTTTCTACAATGCCACGACCCTAAAGCAGAGTCTTTAACGCCAATAAGAGCCAGGAGAATCACCAATGCATAACAGGAAGTCTCCATGAGCAGTTATATTTTACGACGGATCGCCCTGATGATCCCCACCTTGCTCGGGATTATGCTGGTTAATTTTGCCATCATCCAGGCGGCCCCCGGTGGCCCGGTTGAACAGATGATTGCCAAACTTGAAGGGTTTGATGTCAACGCCATCAGCCGTATTGGTGGCTCCAGCAATGCTGAAGTCGCCCAGATGAGTCTGGATGAAAGCGGCGAATATCGTGGTCGGCGCGGGCTTGATCCCGAGCTGATCAAAGATATTGAAAAGCTCTATGGTTTTGACAAGCCTGCCCATGAACGCTTCCTTAAAATGATTAAGAGTTACCTGACCTTTGATTTTGGCGATTCATTTTTCCGGGATGCCAAAGTCATGGATCTCATCAAAGAAAAACTCCCCGTCTCAATCTCTCTTGGGCTCTGGAGCACCCTGCTAATCTATCTGATCTCCATTCCCCTGGGCATTCGCAAAGCCATTCACCATGGTAGCCGCTTTGACATCTGGTCCAGTGCCATTATTACCACTGGCTATGCGATTCCCAGCTTCCTGCTGGCTATTTTATTGATCGTGCTGTTTGCCGGCGGCAGTTACTGGAACTTCTTCCCGCTTAGAGGGCTGGTGTCCGATAATTTTGAAGAACTGGGCTTCTTCGGGCAGCTGTGGGATTACGCCTGGCATATGACTCTTCCCATTATCTGTATGGTGATCAGTGGTTTTGCCACGTTAACCATGCTCACCAAAAATTCTTTTCTCGACGAAATTCATAAACAGTATGTTCAGACAGCCCGGGCCAAAGGGCTGGATGATACCGCCGTCCTTTATAAACACATTTTCAGAAATGCCATGCTGCTGGTAATTTCCGGCTTTCCGGCCGCACTGATTGGCATATTGTTTACCAGCTCGCTGCTGATTGAGATCATTTTTTCTCTGGATGGTCTGGGCCTGCTGGGTTATGAGGCGGCGATTAATAGAGACTATCCGGTGGTGTTTGGCTCACTCTATATTTTCACACTGCTGGGTATGGTGATTAAATTGATTGGCGACCTTACCTATATGGCGGTTGACCCCCGTATTGATTTCGAAGCCAGGGACTGACGTTGAATGATCAAGTTGACACTTAATCCGCTAAACCAGCGGCGCTGGCAGAACTTTAAACAGAATCGTCGTGGCTATATCGCACTTTGGGTTTTTACCCTGCTCTTCGTGATCACCCTGCTGGCCGAAGTGGTTGCCAATGACAAGCCGCTTTTACTCTGGTTTGATGGCAGCCCTTATTTCCCCGCACTGGTGACTTACCCTGAAACCACCTTTGGCGGTGAATTTGAACTGGAGATGGATTATCGCCAGGACTTTGCCAAAGAGCTGATCGAACCAAAGGGCTGGATGCTCTGGCCTCCCATTCGTTACAGCTATGACACCATAAACTACGCCCGTATTGCACCGGCTCACCCAACGTTAGAGAACTGGCTGGGTACTGATGACCAGGGACGGGATGTTCTGGCCAGAGTTATCTATGGCTTTCGCATCTCCGTTCTGTTTGGTCTTGCCCTGACAGTATTCAGCACCATTATCGGTGTTGCCGTCGGTGCGGTTCAGGGATTTTATGGTGGAAAAATAGACCTGTTCGGTCAGCGGTTGATTGAAATCTGGTCAGGCATGCCCACTCTTTACCTCCTGATTATTCTCTCCAGCTTTGTTGAGCCAGGCTTCTGGTGGCTATTGGGCATCATGTTGCTATTCCAGTGGATGGCACTGGTGGATGTGGTACGGGCAGAGTTTTTGAGAGGCAGAAACCTTGAGTATGTTCGTGCAGCCAGAGCACTGGGCATGACCGATGGCCGATTAATGTTCCGCCATATATTGCCCAATGCCATGATCGCCACTGTCACCTTTATGCCATTTATTTTGACCGGTGCGATCACCACACTGACATCCCTTGATTTTCTCGGCTTTGGTTTGCCGGCCGGCTCACCATCCCTCGGAGAACTCATTGCCCAGGGCAAAAATAATCTTCAGGCTCCCTGGCTGGGTATCACGGCATTTCTGGTTATGTCCATCATGCTGACTTTACTGGTATTTATCGGTGAAGCCTGCCGAGATGCGCTGGACCCCAGAAAATATTATTCGTGATAGCCATGAGCCATAAGACAGCCATGAACCTACATAGATCTTTGAAAGAGCACCGTTATGGATAAACCACTGCTGGCAATTAACGATCTCAGGATTTGTTTTCAACAGGGAGATAATAATCTCGACGCGGTAAAAAGTGTTTCATTTTCAGTCAATGCCGGGGAAACCGTTGGGTTAGTGGGTGAGTCCGGTTCAGGCAAGTCCATTACGGCCCTGAGTATCCTGCAGCTACTTCCTGAAAATGCCAGATTCTCTGGCAGTATTGAGTTTAATGGCGAAGCGCTGCTCAGCTATTCGAAGACAGAAATGCGGAAAATCCGGGGCCACAAAATCAGCATGATTTTTCAGGAACCCATGTCAGCACTTAACCCACTGCATACTATTGAAAAGCAGATATGTGAAGTACTGGGCATTCATCTGGGCCTGAAAAACAGCGAGGCAACGGCGAAAGCCCTGGAACTACTTGAACTGGTTGGTATCCGGGATGCCAGCCATCGTTTGAAGGCTTACCCCCATGAACTATCAGGAGGCCAGCGACAACGGGCCATGATCGCCATGGCACTGGCCTGTGAACCAACACTGCTCATTGCTGATGAGCCAACCACCGCACTGGATGTCACCGTGCAACGACAGATCCTCAGCCTGCTGGCCGAGCTTCAGAAAAAACTGGGCATGGCTATCCTGTTTATCAGCCATGACCTGAACCTGATTCGGCACGTTTCTGATCGCATCTGTGTTATGAAAGATGGCGTCATTGTTGAGCAGGGGTTAACAGAAACCGTATTTACTGCGCCTCAACACCCTTACACCATAGATCTGCTTAATGCCGAACCTTCCGGAGAACCGGAACCACTTGCCGACAACCCGGCACAGCTGGCTTCCGGAGAAAACATCAAGGTCTGGTTTCCCATAAAAAAAGGCTTTTTCAAAAAGACGGTTGGCTATATCAAAGCGGTGACAGACCTTTCACTGGATATTCATCAGGGCGAAACACTGGGTATTGTGGGAGAATCCGGTTCCGGTAAAACGACACTGGGCATGGCGTTGCTGAAACTGCAAACCTCAGAAGGACTGATCCGGTTTGAAGATCAACGGATAGACACCATGAACCAGAAACAGTTCCGACCACTGCGCAGGGAAATGCAGATCGTTTTCCAGGATCCGTTTGGCAGCCTGAGCCCAAGGATGACCGTTGCTGAAATTGTCGGCGAAGGTCTTGATATACATAATCTGGCAACGGAAGAAAACCGGGAACAGCTGATTATTTCCGCACTGAACGATGTGGGTCTTGATCCGGAATTCCGCCACCGTTATCCCCATGAGTTTTCCGGTGGTCAACGTCAACGTATATCCATTGCCAGGGCACTGGCTCTCAAGCCTAAGCTTATTGTTCTGGATGAGCCTACGTCAGCTCTGGACAGAACAGTCCAGTCCCAGATTATCGACTTATTGAGAACCTTGCAGAAAAAATACAATCTCAGTTATATTTTTATCAGCCATGATCTCGCTGTGGTCAAGGCGATGAGTCACCGTATCATTGTGATGCAGGCTGGCCAAATAGTAGAACAGGGATTTACACCGCAAATTTTTAATCAACCCAAAGAAGAATATACCCGGGAGCTTATAAATGCAGCCTTTGAATCTCAGAAGCGGGCATGAGACTTATTAAGGAACCGTCACTAAATAACTTCCCAATTTGAATTTCAACCTCCGTTCACCCTGAGCTCTGAGCTTGTCGAAGTATCGAAGGGTGACCTCGTTCCCACGCTCCGCGTGGTAATGCATACCGCACCCACCACAAACAAAATGACCTCGTTCCCATGCTCCGCGTGGGAATGCATACCGCACCCACCACAAACAAAATAACTGGCGTGAAACTCCGGCACACCCAGGAAAGTGAGGTTGTCCATCGCTCTTACCCTTTGCATGGCAATTCAGGCAGTGGGCTATTAGCAAGCCCTGAGGTTACGGCAAGTCCCGTATGCATTCCCACGCAGAGCGTGGGAACGAGGGTAACAAAATAACTGGCGTGAAACTCCGGGCCCCCCAGGCAAGTGAGGTTGTCCATCGCTCTTACCCTTTGCATGGCAATTCAGGCAGTGGGCTATTAGCAAGCCCTGAGGTTACGGCAAGTCCCGTATGCATTCCCACGCGGAGCGTGGGAACGAGGGTGGCGGGAGGAATAAATTCTAGATGGAACAATGTTACAGTTCCTGGGCGAGTGATGGATTGGGATGTTATTTAATTACAATTCCTAAGCAAACAACACGTTAATAAT
>NZ_JAVRMB020000286.1:0-36118 GCF_031844845.1 Endozoicomonas sp. | reverse complement strand
GTTCGCAGCCGACTGACACACTCGCTGGAAGTCCAGCAAGCGGGCCGCTACCTGGCCAAGACCATTCTCGATCAACTGAAACAGAGCGGTGAACTGGGCAAACTTGGCCTTGACGATATTGAAACCGCATTTACCAATCTGGTGGAAATGTCCTGCCTGCTGCACGATGTGGGTAACCCACCCTTTGGCCATTTCGGAGAAGCTGCCTTCAGTCGCTGGATACAGGAGCATGGAGAGTCTTGTCACCACAAGGCAATGCAAAGACAAAACACTCTGAATGGACAAACCGGACATTCAGAACTTTTTCACAATGTGCTGTTTCCGGATTTATCGGTGTTTGAAGGTAATGCCCAGGGCCTGCGGATTATTCACAGCTTGCAGGCGCTCAACCTGACCTGGTCACAGATGGCAGCTACCATCAAGTACACCAGAGCCCCTTATCAGAACAAAGAACCCGGATTTAATTATCGCCAGAAAAAACCGGGCTTCTACTTTTCCGAGCAACCGCTGATCGAAGCGATCTGGAAGAATCTCGATATTAAAGACAACTGCCGCTTTCCCCTGGTCTATATCATGGAGGCTGCAGACGATATTTCTTATTGTATTGCAGATCTCGAAGATGCCATTGATAAGGGAATTCTGTCGTTCCGGGGCTTGAGCTTCTGGTTGAAAAATGTCTGGAAGGAATTCAGTGGTGAGAAAAACAACTATCTGCCTGACATTATTAAAACCGCTGAAAGCGTTGCCAGAGACAACCCTCAAAACTTTATTCGCCACCTGCGCTCTCACCTGGTAAGAGATCTGGTGAGCTACGCAGCCAACCGCTATCTTCAGAAACATGAAGCGGTTTTTCATGGCACTCTGGACGAGCCTTTGATTGACGGTGGGTCTGATCAGCACCTGGCACTGAAAACCCTGAAAACAGTGGCCATACGACATGTGTTTAGCAGTCAGGAAAAGGAGACGCCAGAGCTGCGCGGTTACGCCGCCCTGATAGGCCTGCTGAACATCTACCGCCCTATTCTTGAATTACCCAGAACCGCATTCGCCAATCTTGATAATCTGCCTGACGGGGAGCACTTCATTGAGCATCGACTGAATCACCGACTATCCCGTAAATACAAAGCCGCTTATTTCCGCGCGGTTCACCAACTGGAACAGGAAAGCCACTCCCCCGCTGAAGCCAATGACCTTGAATGGTATTTCCGAACCCGGCTTATTCTGGATTATATCGGAGGTATGACTGACCACTTTGTATTGACCGAGTATCAAAGCCTGTCAGCCATTTAAATCGAATATTTCTGGCTGACTGCCCCCGCCACGCAATAAATTCACTATCACCACCGCTCACGGATAGTCGAAAAACATCTATAATCCAATGGGTAAATAATATTAAAAAGATAAAAACCTTGAAAACTACCCAAGGATATTTTTGTGTTCGACCCGAATCTTCCAACCGTATACTGTTTATATGTACCTTACAATCAATACACGAGGAATATACAGCCTCCCCGCGGCAGCCCCAGAATGGCTAATCACAGTGTATCCCATCCACAACAACCGATTATCCCCATTTACACACATAACAGTTCACAAATGCCCGTGCCATTACTACCTCCTGAACAGGTTGCTCACCAGTCTCAGCAATTAAACCCATATGCCTACACCGGGGTGACTTTTCAGAATGTATCTCTCCTCCAACAACAACAACAACAGGTTCAAACCTTTTTTCCATCCAATCCAACTTCAATGCACATGCCATTGCAAACTGAATACCCAGGCATACCGATCAACTATTTCACAGAATTGCCCCCTGATACTCAGTCCCGCTTTACACTTAATGATGAAGAAGAAACGTCTGACGGAGGCCAGTTTTCCCATACATCCGCATACCCCTGTCAAAATCAGCAAGCCACCGAAGAGAGAATAGCCAGGTCGAACCTAAAGCCTGGCGCCAAAGAGTTCCATCTCACAGCCATTGGTCATGAAATTAACCCGCATCAACCCTGCCTGCCAGCGCCAGAGTCGTATATTCCACCCGATGGATCAGCCAGCCCATCCATAAAAAAGCCAGGTGACAACAACGAGACAGAAACAAATGCCAGTCCAGAAATAGAAGCCGAGCCTGAAAGGATGCCTGATATTGATATTTCTCTACTACTTATTTCAGGCAGCCCCCGTCAAAAACCAGATGTAGATGCGGATATGAAGTACCTGTTTTGCCAGGATCAATCTCGACCAGCACCCTCTCGTAAAAAAGAAAAAAATAAAGCTCTATCAAAAATTCAAAGCAATATAAATATGCTTAGTGATCCACAAGAAAAAGGATATGCTGAGCGCAAAAGAATAATGGAGAGTCTTGTAAAAGAGATTGATGAAAGGATGGTTTTTAAAGATATACAATTACCACCTCTACCTTCCCTAAATCTCTCCGGAGGGGGAAACATATATCCAACACAATCAATAAAATCTATAGGAAACTTGATTAACATGTCTATTCAATCCTTCTTACCCAATAGACACAGAATAATATTTACACTTTCAGCACCTTTTCTACCCGGTTACAGCATTCCCTTTTCAACTGAAACCTTTAGCCTGAGCAATAAAGCCTTACAACAAGTCAAAAAGATTACAAAAAATAAAGAGCTATCTCCGATCCAAACAACAGACCAACTTGTACTAATAGCAAATTTATTACACGGAATGCAAGGCTCATTCAAAAAGAAGATTAAAAAACTAAAAGAAACAGAAAGTAGCGAGGAAAAAAAATATTACCACTGGGATCTCTTAATCCATAGCAAGTTTATTGCTCACATGATGCTAACAACACTGCTTTTTTTACAAAATGACTCGAACTCATCTAATAATCAAGAATTACTAAATCATATAACAATATTTTTTATTGCTCATCTTATTCATATCAGCCCGGAAAAAGATATAGCAGAAGACGTTTACCTGGAACTGATAAGAGCTCTACTCAGTCTTTTAAATCATGAAATAGCTGAAAGCATTATTTTCCCAGCAATGATGGGCACTGATACTAAACCAGAAACAAAAATAACACGAACACAAAGACAAAAACAAACCACAAAAGAAAGATTGCAGGAAAAGCTGAAAAAGAAAAACGAGACTGACTCCACTTCAGATGTTAATCCCTCATCGTCAGAAACACGCCTGGCAACAGATGCAATGAAACATACTCAGACATTAATAATCGAAGCACTTAATTTCTGCTATAACAAACCTGAATTAGCCACATATTATTTTTCAATATTCACTACTATCTATAAATCACCCATATTCTGCAAAAAGTTTTTAGAAGACACCCCTGAAAAAAACAGTGAAATCATTAAAGACCTCACCAACTTTATTTGCTGGATGAATCACAGTCTGCAAGACCTCCGTTTTTGTGATGACAACAACGCCAGGAGCATAGCAATTATCTCGGAAATACAAACATGGGTTCCAAAACTCAGCCAACTGACTGCAGCTTTGGCGGGCAGGACTCCCGAAAGAGATAAAGAAATCACGGATATAAAATGGCTACAGGATAATCTGATCAAAAACCCGACAATAAAAGCCGACGATAAAAAAGATCCGACATCTAAACTGAAATCACTGGCAATAAACATTGAGCAATTACGATTAGCACTGGTGATAGCGAAACTAGAAGAAAACAAGGGATCCCGGGAGCTTGAAAAAGAGATTGACAAATGGGCTAAGAATAACGACAAACTCACTGAACTCAAGAAAAAAAGAAGAGATAAAACAAGAAACCAACCAACCAGTCAACAACCGATTAGCGTTAAAAAACCTGAAGAGTCAGATCATCTGAAAAGCGTTGAATCACCCCATCATACGGAAAGAGAACCTGTTTCCGGGGTTACAGATTTTTCAGAAAGAGTAACCGCTCTGTGCAACACACTCGATGACTCAAAGCCATTTGAAGAACTGGAAAAAATAGCCAAAGACAAGTTAGCTGAAAGTCTGATACCCCCTGCCCATAAAGTTTACTGCTTTTTGGAAATAGCCTTACATATTTTTCATAAAAATCACAAATTGATTATCCGCACAGCCACGTCTATGGAGAAGGTGCAAATAACTCATCAAAAACTTGTCAGCTTGCAACCTCCAATAGAAAAAATCAAAAGCAGGAGCCAATCCACACAGTGGCTGCAGAAGAATTTCTCAGTAAATGAACTTACCCCCAAAAACATGGCTTTTCTAGCCAGTAATACGGATTTAGAGAACGTTAAAAAAGCAAAAGAGCGACTCAGGAACTCCCTGTTATTTCTTGAACTCTCCATAAAAGATGCATATGAGTTACTGAGTGAGATGAAAAAACCTGATTTTAAATTGAAAGGGGAACTCAATACTACGGAGCTGATAACTCATTTTGAAATATGCAAAGATATCATAGCGTCATTGAACAGCTATAACGAACATCTGCACCAGAATCTGGTCACCTATGAGCTTCCCACTCTCAAAACCCGGCTTTTCGAACAGCTTCGCTTATATGGTCGCAATAGTTTCATAAGCCCTGCCAACCATTTCAGTCCTGTTCCTGCCCCCGGGTTTAAGGATGAGGATGAGGATGCCTTGAAACCACTGTGGACGATGCAGCAGAACAAAGAAAATTATCGACTTTATAACCAATACCCTAATGCCAATGAAAAGATCAATACTGCACAGCTACTGAAAGACTTTACACAGGTTCATAATGAGCTGAAATCACTCCTCGAAACCAGCACACAAGCCAGCCCTGCACAGGCTCAATTTACCTTGATTTGACAGGTTCAGTGACCGGCCACTTTGCCTTACAAAGGGGTCGGCAATTTAAACCAGAAGGTACGCTTCCGGGTACCGCCTTTCATATTCTTTAACCAGTCAGCACCTTCACCCTCAAAGTATTTCCTTGCGCAGTTATAACCCATTTCATAAATGGACTTCAGCTGATCAGGCTTGACCATAAAGGCGCTGCAATCTTCGATGCCTTCCGGGGCAAGAGAGATATCAGGCAAATTGATGTTGGCAAACTGTCTGGCTGAACTGTAGATCTGAAACACCCGGTCCAGCACATCAAACATATTGCCAAAATGCTCACTGGGCCTGGACATCATCGGTGCCAGATACATACCGATATGATGACGACACTGATCGTTAATCAGGTCTGAAGGATAGTTATTAATGATCCCCCCATCCGCATAGACCGTGTCTTGCCATTTCACCGGCGTAAACATGCCCGGATAAGCAGACGACGCCACCAGCGCATTAATTAAAGACCCACTGTTGAACACCGTCTGCCGGGCCCGGTTCAAATCCGTGGCCACTACATACAATGGTTTATTTAACGATTCAAAACTGTCTTCCGGAAAGTAAGACTGAAAGTGTTTGGCAATCTTACCGGAGTCGATCAACCCCAAGGCATTGAAAGAGAGGTTTCTGAGGCTGAACATTCGGGTTGAGACAAAAAACTCAAGAATTTCTTCCGGTGAATACCCGGCACTGTAGAGGGCACCGACCATCGCTCCGGCACTGGCACCGGAAATAATATCCGGCTCAATCGCCTGCTCCTGAAGATATTGCAGCAGCCCAACCTGAGCCATGCATTTGGCGCCACCACCCGAGAGCGTCAGGCCCAGTCGGTAAGGTCGGGTTTTAAAAAGCTCTGTTTTAAATAGGCCCATCGGTCAAAGCCTTTTCAATACCCATATATTAGAAAGTCCTATAGAAAGTCCTATAGAAAGTCCCATAGAAAGTCCTATTCCCATGCCGGCATTATGTCATGGGCTTTGCTCTAGTCTAAAGTAAATCTCAAAAGACAAAGCCAGACCACAAAACTCTTTACCTTTTATACACTCTCAATAATATTGAAAGGAGGCAAGAAAGATGGCCGAACTGCCAGAAACTAACCCACTTTATCTTCACGACACAGCAGTACCCCGCTTTATTTATGGGACGGCCTGGAAAGAGCAGGCCACCAGCGAACTCACCCTGAAAGCGCTGAACAACGGGTTTGCCGCCATCGATACCGCCAACCAGCGTAAACATTATTATGAAGAAGGTGTCGGGGAAGCCTTGCAAAACTATTACCAGATCAGTGGCAAAAGCCGTGATGACCTGTTCCTGCAAACCAAATTCACCTATGCCGAGGGCCAGGACAACCGGTTACCCTATAACCCTGAGGCAGACAGTAAAACTCAGGTTGAACAGTCCTTTCTCTCGTCTCTGGAACATTTGCAGACCGACTACCTGGATGCCTACCTGCTGCACGGTCCCTCTCAATCAAACGGGCTGAGTGACCGGGATTTTGCCGTGTGGGAAGCCATGGAGAGCTTCTACCGTTCCGGCCATATCAAACTACTGGGAGTCAGCAATGTAAACCATGATCAGCTGGAATACCTGAGCCTCCATGCCGCCATCAAACCCATGCTGGTGCAGAACCGATGCTTTGCCAGAACCGGCTGGGATTCTGATGTCCGTGAACTCTGTCAACGACATGATATTCATTACCAGGGATTTTCTTTGCTGACTGCCAATACAGCCATGCTTGCAAAGCCGGCGTTTCAGGCCATTATGACCAGAGCCGGGCTGACCGGGCCTCAGGTGATTTTTCAGGCAGCACTGAAAATGGGGATGATCATTCTCACCGGAACCCATGATGCAGACCATATGCAGCAGGATCTGCATTGCCTGACAACATCATTAACCGATGATGAAGTTGCCCTGATTGAGCAGCTAATGGCTTGAGGTGACTTTCCTGGAGATAAAAAGCTGGAAATAAAAAACTGCAGACAAAAAAAAGCCAGCACATGATGCTGGCCAATAAAAAATAATCTGGTCGGGGTAGAGAGATTCGAACTCCCGACATCCTGCTCCCAAAGCAGGCGCGCTACCAGACTGCGCTATACCCCGTTTTACAACACTAAAAATCGTTCCGGACATCATGGCGGCGGTACTTCTAAAAACACCTCCATACCGGAACGATTCATACTTTAACAAATACACAATCTTTTCACAGTAGTGATTTCCGCATACTGGCTACGGAACATACACAGATCAAGACTGTATTTCCCCAGAATAAAAACCTTGGAAACTGGGCAACATGCTCGGCACACATAAAAAACCCATACTCAAGAGCATGAGCTTTAACTATCTGGTCGGGGTAGAGAGATTCGAACTCCCGACATCCTGCTCCCAAAGCAGGCGCGCTACCAGACTGCGCTATACCCCGTTCACTTACCCGTGCGTTCCGGGCCAGTGGTGGCGTATTATCCCTATTTTCAGGACGCCGTCAACCGCCAGTAAATATTTTTATCTTTAATTTTTATGAGCTACAGGAGCCTGACGTTTTTTGAACAAATAACCAAGAAATCAGTCTAAATAATTTTCTCTTACTCGCTTAAAATACCCTTCTCTTTTTGTCTGGAAGAACGCAAAGCCTCTTCTTAATCTTGTTAACACAACCCACATGTTGGGTCGAGCGGAGCGAGCCTCAACAAATCTCGCCGCCCCCATAAACAGCAGTTAAATATTTACAGTCTGAATCGCCGGTGCCGGTGCCTTTCATTTCCCCCACTGACAATGAAGGCTAAATACCCTACCCCTCCAAGTTCATCCTTAACGGCAACCACTGACCCATCCCGAAGCGTTGCCAGGCTGGCGCCGTTACCATTGTTGGCGGTGATGGTGGCGACCACCCTCACCCCTTCCAGTACCAGAGCCTTGAATTGCTGCCAGATATTGGTGGTGGCCATAAAGGTCTCCCCCCCATTTTTTTCACTTTTCTGAAAACCACAAAAAAGGGCAGTGCCCGAAAGCACTGCCCTTCTTTACCTCACTTTACGTGAGGTGAGAGGCTACAATATTGCAGCCCCGACCATTACAGTGGTCGAATATCTTCAGCCTGAGGACCTTTCTGGCCCTGAGTGATGGTGAATTCAACACGCTGGCCTTCTGCCAGAGATTTGAAGCCATCGCCTGTGATCTGACGGAAGTGAGCAAACACGTCTGGTCCGCCGTTATCCTGAGCGATGAAACCAAAACCTTTCTCGTCGTTGAACCACTTAACAGTACCGGTAGTAGTAGCCATAGTCATATCCTGAACATTAATAATAAATTTGCCTTGTAATAAGGCGGCAAAGCTAGAAGTTTATTATTGCTTATGAAGAGTATGGCGAGTTACTACACCCGGAACATCAAATCTATGCATAAAAAATAAATCACACTTTTAACGTTCCGCCATTATACAGCGCATTATCCTAATCGCTATGAGCACTTATATTCAATCGAATACTCAAAATACTTAACTATTTATGTACATATACTTAATAATACCTTTCAACTGGATGCTTTGGAGAGCGTTGCTTCGTTCAGCAGCAACATTGGTCGCCAGACAAAACCCTCGCTAATCACCCGCTATATCTTGAACCTCGACCAGCACCCCCAGCTCAATCAGGCCGGGAGCGGTATTGGTATCGGTCAGCGGTAGCTCGATGGTGGTGATGTTTTGGTTGTCACCCTTTGGAGTGGCTTTTATTAATGGCTGCAGACCCGTCGCCGAAAGCAGGCGCAATCGGTTGAAGAGAGAGGCCTGATCGTTGACATGAAACGAATTTTTGAGTCCTCGCGGGGCTCTTACGGCTCCCGCCGCATGTCTCGGGCTTTGCAGGTACCTGGGCATGATGTCGGTCGCCATAAGAGGCAAGACTCATACAGGAAAATGGTTTGGTTGTGAGCAAAGCACGTAAGCTCAAGGTCACGACCAACAGCAAACATAAATTCCCCGCGGCGAATAATCTTCTCAATAGAGAATTCCAGAAGCCCGCCCCAATAAAGTATGGGTGATTACATAGTTACCTGTGGACGCGCGAGGGCTGGCTATACCTCACTGCCGTCGTTGATCTTTACTCGTGCAAAGTCGTCGGACGGGCCATTAGTCCGAGGATGACAACGGATTTACCTCCAGGAGGCGTCCGAGAATAGCGCCCGTAGCGAGGACGACAGAAAGTTGAAGATAAAAATTCGGTTTTGTGAGGAGATAGCGTGCTATTTGACGAACAAAAGCGGATTTTTAGACCAATTTGCTGTCGCCGCACGATTGCATGGATGCAGGAGCTAGAGCAACGCAGGAGCAGTTGCCGCGTAGGGCCGTCTATTCCCGGACAGCCTCCTGGCGGCCCTGCGCATGGCCTATTGGGCCAGGAAACCCGGAAAGGGGCTGCTGCATCACTCGGATCAGGAGAGCCAATACGCATCCCATGACTATCAGGCAGAACTCAAGAAGTACCATATGCCCGTCAGCATGAGCCTAAAAGGGAACTGCCGGGATAATGCGATCATGGAGAGATTCTTCGGGAGCCTGAAGCGAGAGTGTACAGATCATAGTTTTTACGACTCTCGCAGAGAGGCTGAGCGTGATGTTGTTGACTATATCCTGTTCTACAACAACAACCGGCGTCACTCTGATCTGGATTATTGCAGCCCAACTGCATTTGAAGAGAAACGATTGGAAAAAGCGGCTTAATCAGGTGTCCAAAACTACTTGACCACAACAGACACCACCTGTTGATCAGGTACGTTTATCAGAAAAGGCAAAGAGTATTCTCTGCATAGTCCAGATATTTCCGCAAAAAGGTATCAGTTATAACTACTTTTTTTTTCTCAATTTCTTCACCTAAAACCAGCGCAAATTCAGGTGTATCACAATAACCACCTTGAAAAGATTTCCCCAGCAACCCCCTGTTATTAACCAGGTAATCATATATATGATCGGAGTCAATAATATCCAGATCTACCCAACCTATAACAAGAACTTTAATTTCCTCGTTTAAAACATGTTCCAGTGATGAATCAGAGTTATAATCGGCGATATTGTCCAGTGACATCGCATCTGTATCATCCAAAGGGTGATTTACACTATAAGCAAGCAGACTACTCATTCTTGCTTCAAAGCAAACATCAACACTCGGCATGGCTACGTCAAAAAATTCCTGCAAATAATCATTTTTGATAGCATCATCTACATGCCTCTCTGCAAGGTCCACATAATCACTTAATGAGCGAGATAAAGTTTTTGGATCATTCAATCTTTCGTGAAAAGTCAAACCCGTTTTTTTATTAAAAAAACTGCACGCATTTTTATTTGAAATAAGCCTTGCCTGAATTTCTGGTAAGTTTTTCTTTATTTTCCTGATACTCTGCAAGCTCAGTGCAAGATATTCATAACGGGTTAAACCTGCCCCCCCTAGACCAATACGCCTGCCAAGCGTACGAAACAATGGCTCAGGAAACCACTTCTTCTGAAGTGCCTTGGAAACCCAAAACCTAACAGTATCAATGGATAAACCAAAGATTTTTTTCCCTGTTCGAAGTTTTGGTCTTTTTCCTGAATAATTAGGCGAACCACCAAGACTCACTTTAAATTTATCAAGCGCTTCATGGTATTGCTTAAATTCACCATCCAAGTCAGAACCAGCAGTTTCCTCGATATCTGACATATCTTCTATTTCAGGCAAGTTGCCTTCAATATCACTTTCGGACAGGCTGGAAATAATAGAAGCTCTACTCTTAGATGGCTCGACCTCAAGTGTCCCCATAAAAAAACGTTCAATTTTTCCTCTTGCCTCTTTACTTACATTTTTAGGCGTCGTAGTTCTATCAATTACTTTTTTTTCATCATCGGTTACTTCACCATAAGGCCGATCACTTCTCCCATCAACCTCACTGGCATGAAGATCCATAGGCTTCACCGTTCTTCCGGAAGAAACTCCTTTTTGATCAACTGGCTCTAACTGCGGATCTTGAAATTTATTACTTTGATCTAATGTATTATCAGAAATCCTGTTCCTGGACATATTTATAGCTCCATCTATCATTGCTTTTATACTAGATGAACAATTATTTATATAGCAATAATAATCGAATCTACTCTGGCCGCACAATCAAAGTGACTATATCTTTGTAGACGTCTGCAGGAAGGCCATTTACTTGTGGAACAGAAACCATGAAAGTAGCTTTTATATTCGGACAGTTTTCCTGATTATCAGCCTGGAGGTTCAACAGGAAACCGTTTCCAGTCGTCAATTGCTCGCTCAGCGGCTGTTCTGTACCAGAGCCAACTTTCCAGAAAGTAGAATACCCAATCCCGATACTGTTCTAATTTCCCACCTTACCCATATTTTATGACCTGAGTTTCAAAGTGCAAGTTGACGCTCAAGGACTGCCTCAAGCCATTCCCTGTGCTCTGGACTGAACAAGGGGGAACATTTCAAGAAAAAAATATGCAGACATCTACTCAGGACGAACAGTCAGAGTAACGGAAATAGTGTCGGAAATGGTGTCGGAAATGGTGTCCGGAAATGGTGTCAGATCTTGATTCTTGAATTTATTCAAAATGAAAGACCTGACACCTTTTTCTTTGACACCTTTTTCTTTTTTTCCACTTCCGGGTGAATGCCATGAAAAAACATTGAACTAAGGATCAGGATTTTTTGTCAAAGCCTCAAAGCCTCACATCCTGTTTTATTAAGCAGGAACATCACGCATAATCATTAGTATTCAAATTCATTCAGAGCTTCACCACTCATCAAATGACCAAACTGAACATCAATCTGAACACACTATTTACACCCAACACCCTGAAGAACGGGCAGGATTACTTTAAAAAGAGTAAAGTGCTCTACGTCAACCTGAACGAAATTACTAACGAACTGTATGGAGAGGTCAGAGGGAGTCGCGGGCAAAACTATGAGGTCGAGGTAACCCTGGGACCGTTATTTGATGACCCGGATGAAGATCCCATATCTGGATTTTGTTCCTGTCCGGTTGGCGTCGATTGTAAACATGCACTGGCGTTGCTTTTAGCGGCTGAGGAAGCATTTGGTGCTGCTCATCTCAATGACTTGATCGGTGAGTGTCAAAACCCCACTATCAAGTCGCTTACTAAAAATAACCAGAAGGCAGAACAATCGGTACTGGAAAAACGAAGATCAAGCTGGTTGCATCACCTGAAAACCACTGCTCAACAAGTCTCAGAGCAAGCCCTGTCATCAACAGAATCCGGCACAGGAAAAAATAATAACTGTGTTGTTTATATCCTGGAAGAAACTCAATACAGCGGTGGTATTCTGGCTCAACCCTACCTGTCCCGTTATTTAAAGAAAGGAGGCTTTGGTAAGCCTACGATCTATACCAGTACCTACAACTGTCTGCACCATAACAACTGGCCCGCTAGCATGGCGGATAGTGATAAGCATATTCTCAAGCTGGCTTATATTCAGGACAGAATTGATTTATACGATGGTGAAATCAGCCTCCAGGGGCCTGAAGGCAGGGAGCTTCTCAATAAAATACTACTAACCCGTCGTTGTTTGGTCGATATGGAAAAACGTCTGCCCGTTGAGCAGGGGCAACCACTAAAGGGAGAAATTCGCTGGCAGCTCGATGACCAGGGTCTTCAACGCCCTTCATTATTTGATGCCAGCTCAGGCTATCCTTTGCAGTTGCTACCCACCGATCCACCCTGTTATCTAAAAAACACCCATGATCAGGTCGAGTGTGGTGAATTAACGCACTTGCCCGACGCACGTTTACTCGGTGCCATCCTGGAGGCTCCCCCCCTGGATGAGACCGGGGTGGAAGAGACCAGCAAAGCCCTGAAATCGCTCTTTAAAGGAAAAGAAAAAGGGAAAGAACGCAAAAGCGTGCAGCTCCCGAAAAAGGTCACGGCTATAACCGTGTCACCCCAACCCATTTTGCAGCTGGACGCCATTCCATTAGGCGGCAAAAATCCGGATCAGCAACTGGCACGAGCCAAATTGTTCTTTACCTATAACGACGAACGTATTCCATTGGGCAGCCCTCAAGACACACTGCCATCCGGTAATAACGACCATCAGGTTATCCCCCGCCAGAAAGCAGAAGAAAACGGGTTCATGCATCAGCTGGAACCCTGGATGGAACCCGCATTACAGCGCCACAGCGATGTTATCCGGCAACACCCGGCGCTAAAGCCCTATGATCTGATCATGGCGCTGCCGGGTGCCGATCATCGTCGACACTGGATGCACTTTATGACCGATGCCCTGCCGGATCTGGAAGCGCAGGGCTGGACCATCGAAATTGACGACAACTTCCCTTTCCAGTTTGAAGCCATCTCCGACGATGACTGGTATGCCGAACTGGATGAGTCAGAAAACAACTGGTTTGACCTGCGCCTCGGCATCACCATTGATGGTAAATCCATCGACCTGTTGCCACTGCTCGCTCGTCAGATCAACCAGCTGCCCACACTGGACGATCTGAAAAAGATGCCAGAGGATGCTCTGATTCCCGTAGCCTTACCCGGTGGTAAATTCATCCAGCTGCCCGCTGCACGCTTAAGACTGATTGCCGGAACCCTGCTGGAGCTGTTTGGTGATCGGCCATTAAATGAATATCAGCTGCAGAGTTACCATGCGGAAATCTGGCAGGAACTGTATGAACAGCTCGATCTGCCCTGGGCCGGTGGCGAAAAATTGCTGGCGCTGAGCAAAAAACTGAAAAACTTTAAACGACTGAAGAGTGTTAAACCGGCAAAAGAACTGCAGGCGGAACTGCGCAGCTACCAGCAACACGGTCTCTCCTGGCTGCAGTTTCTGCGGGAGTACGGACTGAACGGAATACTGGCGGACGACATGGGTCTGGGTAAAACCCTGCAAACCCTCGCCCATTTGCAATTGGAAAAAAAACGACTCGGTGATCAACTACCGCCGAGCCTGATGGTGTGCCCCACCAGCCTGCTGCATAACTGGCAGCATGAGGCTAACCGCTTTACGCCGGATTTGAAGGTGCATATCCATCATGGTTCGAGCCGGGACAGCGAGGCAATAAAGGACGCCGACCTGGTAATCACCAGTTACGGTATTATTCAGCGGGATTTTGAACAACTGGCGAAAACCCGTTTCCATCTGCTGGCCCTGGACGAAGCCCAGGCAGTGAAAAACCCCAATGCCAAAAGCGCCAAAGCCATTCGCTGCCTGAGAGCGGAACACAAACTCTGCTTAACCGGCACCCCCATGGAAAACCACCTGGGCGAGCTCTGGGCACTGTTCGACTTCCTGATGCCTGGTTTTTTGGGAGCGCGGGATCAGTTTACTCGTTTTTATCGCACACCCATTGAACGGCATGGTAACCAGCAGCAGGCGGAAAAACTGAAAAAACGCATAGCGCCGTTTATGTTACGCCGCAGTAAAGACCTGGTGGCGAAGGAACTACCCGCCAAAACCGAGATCATTCGCACCACAGCGCTGGATGGCAAGCAACGGGATCTCTATGAAACCATTCGCGCCAGTATGGAAGCCCGTGTACAGAAAGAAATTGAAAAAAAGGGTCTGGCACGCTCCCAGATTGTTATTCTTGATGCACTGTTAAAGATGCGACAAGCCTGCTGTGATCCATCCCTGGTTAAACTGGAGCAGGCCGCAGATGTTAAAGAGTCAGCCAAACTGGACCTGCTGATGGACCTGGTTCAACCCATGGTAGAAGAAGGACGGAAGATTCTACTCTTCTCCCAGTTTACCAGTATGTTGTCGCTTATTGAGTGTCGACTGGAAAAGGCAGGTATCCCCTGGGTAAAACTAACGGGCAAGACCCTCAACCGAAAACAGCCCATTGAGGCATTCCAGAGGGGGGATGTACCTGTTTTCCTGATCAGTCTGAAGGCTGGCGGAACCGGCCTTAACCTCACTGCCGCCGATACTGTCATTCACTACGATCCCTGGTGGAATCCGGCGGCGGAAGATCAGGCCAGCGACCGGGCACACCGCATCGGTCAGGACAAACCGGTCTTTGTCTACAAATTAATCACAGAAGGCACCGTGGAAGAAAAAATCCAGGCACTGAAAGAGAAGAAAAAGGCACTTGCCGATGCCATCTACGGTGATGGCACGGGAAAGAAAAAACCGTCCATTACGGCTGAAGATCTGAGTGTACTGTTTGAACCGTTAAAACAGGATTGAGAGGTTGTCACAACAAAAGTCCCGTTCCCATGTTCTTCGTGGGAACGGGACTTTCTGATTTTCAGTCTGTCATGGATATGGATTCCCACGCTGCCGCATGGAAACCAGAAGTTAATCGGTGTAGTGCTGGTTCAGCCTGCCCCAACCAGAATCCTGTCTGTTAGTTTTTATCCAAAAACTGGATTTACTCCCCCAATAGTAATATCTGAATCACTTGGATTCAGGGATGGTTAATACTGATGATGATTTATTTGTTAGTTTTTATAACAAATAAATTATTATTGGATTTTAAAATTGTGGCTGTCCTACTTCTTTCTCTACTTCTTTCTATGACTGTCCTACTTCTCTCTTCTGGCTGGCTCTGCCCATGGTGCGAAGGCGGGCGGTGACTTTGGTCAGGGTTCCTTTAGCTAGTTCCCACCCAGAAACTCTAGCCCTTGGGACACGTAGGCTATAGAGATTCAAGGTGCTTAAAATTTACGTAAAAATCGCATAAACTCCGCTACAGGCTCCGAAAGTCGTGCGGAGCAGGTGTCAAAACAAAATGCATTTTTTAGACCTGACCGCATGCCATGCGGGACCTACAGCGTTTCTGGATGGGAACTAGCTAAATCCCGAGCCCGGATAACGATATTTAGAACGCTGTTGCTGCTGGCCATAAGTAGGTGATCCTTTGCTATTGAATATTTTGACCATTGGCTAATGAATAAGTTCAAACTCTTTTATAACCAATACATCAGCCGTCGGTGGTATTCCCGAGTTTTTCAGCAATAAATGTTGAAATGCAAACAATCACCCATTTTTTAAATAGCAGCGATCCTGTCGCTACGCCTTGGTATAGCTGGAGATAATCGGTTAATCAAATAAACATAACTGTACGTACAGTCAGTTTATCCGAAAGCAAAGCTCCTCCTACTTATCTTTGACTCCTGTCTGGGTATCAGGTCAGCATGAGAGTTATGTTTTTTTGTGGCAGGCAGGAAACGTCCGAAGAGTTAGAAGGGGGTAGATTGAACTTTTAAGGTTTTTAGTATTCTAAGTAAGGAATGGTCCCGAAATAAAACCGACATACCTCCTCAACCCATCCCTCCGCGCAGGAGTTTGAAGAACAAAATGTCGAAGTAATTTAAGGACAATTCCTAAGGAGTAAAGAATGAAATGATAAAGAAGAAATTATGGAACGCCTAACGAAAAACATGAAAAGTTTGGAACCGAATGAAAAGAAAGGTTTTACTTGTGGTTCTTTACCCGTAAATTTTGCGAAACCACTCGCTGTCTACAGACAATATGACGTATCGCCTGAGCTAAATACATCAGATCATTTCTCGGCTTTACCTTGTGAATTAATACAAACGATTGCCAAAAAACTTTCACTTCGAGACTGCCTTCAATTAAAATTCACAAACAAAATCATTTCTAACGCTGTTGATTCAAAAGTGATAGACAAAGTTAAAGATAAAGATAAAGATAAAGATAAAGAATTATACCTACCCAAAGAAATTGGTCAAGACAAGTTAAAATATGCACCTTCTTATCACGCATTCAATAGTAATTGTGATTTTGAAAATGTGGAATTTAAAGGTGCTATGCTTCCAGGGTTTGAATCATTTCCAATTGAAGACAGTGACTATGAAAGTAAAATACAAAAAGTATATTCATGCTGGAAAGTTGAAACAGAGGATGTTATATCTGATGTAATCTACGGTGTTTTAGAAAATAAAAAAACATTCTCGTTAGATGTCGGTTCCAATCGATCGTTTATCGATGGATATATGGGTGAGATAAAAATTGCCCCAAACTGGAGAACTTTATTTAATGAAATGAATATGACCAACATCGAATTAACTGATTTTGTTGATGGCATGAATCAAAACGATTCGAAACAATTAATAGATATGCTAAAAGATCTAGAAGATAGAGATCAATTGAGAAATCACCTTATAGCAATTTTCGACCCAACAATTCCTGAATAAAGTGGAGTTGTTGGGCTACACAAACCTAAAGCGCCTGCACCACCTTCATAAACTGCGAGATACCAGTACCTGTTTTGCTGGTATCTCTCAACAACTCAAACTCCATTGATATCTCTGCAAACTCATCGCTGATAAAAGGAACGCCCTGGACGGGTGAAAACTTAATCCTGTGCATCGTCAGGCTGACTGCGTTGCCAGTTTGCGCTTCGTTCATGCCATCAAAGAACAGAGCGAATTCTTCACCCGCTTCCACCAGAGAGAGTCGAGGACATCCATAAAAAGAGAGTCGAGGAAGAGAGTCGAGGACATCCATAAGAAGAGAGTCGAGGACATCCATAAGAAGAGAGTCGAGGACATCCATAAGAAGAGAGTCGAGGACATCCATAAACATAGCCAAGTATTTCTTATGGTTATATTTATGGATGTCCTGTAGTTTCCCTGTAGTTTCCCCTTATGGTTATATTTATGGATGTCCTGCAAGAGAGTCGTTTATGGATGTCCTGCAAGAGAGTCCAGGTAGAGAGTCGAGGAAGAGAGTCGAGGAAGAGAGTCGAGAGAGAGTCGAGGACATCCATAAACATAGCCAGTAGAGAGTCGAGGACATCCATAAACATAGCCAAGTATTTCTTATGGTTATATTTATGGATGTCCTGTAGTTTCCCTTATTTTTACTGCGACACCCATCGTACAGATAATTGAGCCAGGTAAACTCATCCCGGCCCAGATGAAATTTACTTACCCATGTATGCAGGATGTTAACATTAACCCCAGATCTCTACTGTTTGCTCGGATTCGACGGCCAGTTTGACTGGCAGATTCCTTATATGGTTTATTTGCAACTCATTGCACAATATTTTCTAAGTTTTTTATTGATCATCTGGAGGAACGCTCGCCGCGTTCCCATCTTATATCCCCGCCCATTGGACCTGAGGACTCTAGCGCCTAAAGGCAAGGGTTTACGGCTGACTTGCTAATAACCAAAATCGGACATTCGGCCACTTGACAGCATCGACTGAACGGGTATGTTTCAGGATCCGCGTAAAGGCTTATTTAAGTAAGTCCCCAACGCTGAAGCGTGTATAATTCGGCCAGTATTTAACTAGACAGACAAACGATATGCCCGGCTACTACCTTCATACAATAAATGCCCTACAGGCGCTGGAGGCCATAGCCAAAGGACTGTCCTGCGTCCGGCTCTCCGCTGACCTGAATCTTTCGGAACGGGACTTTTCCTTAAGTGACCAGGGCCTGGTGCTCGACGAAAACAATCGACTTTCCATTGACGAGCTCAAAAGAATCGTCAAGAAGACACAGAGAATCTACCTCTGTCGCGATGGAGGTATGGTTCCGCTTGAAGACCGCAGCTCTGGCTACTACAAGCTCGTTCCCACATCTGGAGCACCTCTGCTGGAAATTAGCGGCGTCAAGATGCACATCTCCAAGGGAATCGACCCCTTTGCCAGTGCCTCCGAGATGGCTCAACAGGCGGTGCGCAAGGGTGACAAGGTACTGGACTGCTGCAGCGGACTGGGCTACGCGGCCATCGCTGCCCACCGACTAGGTGCAAGCGAGGTACTCAGTATCGAGCTGAGCCGGGAGGTAATGGGGCTGTGCGCGCAGAACCCCTGGTCAAACGATTTGGGGCAAGAGGGGATTGTGCAACGCCAGGGCAGTAGCTTTGAGCTGACAGGCACAATGCCTGCGAACTCCTTCGATTCGGTCATTCACGATCCACCGCGTTTTTCCCTCGCTGGAGAGCTCTATAGCGAAGAGTTCTACCGGGAGATCTTCCGGGTTCTGCGCCGGGACGGACGGCTTTTTCATTACACCGGAAATCCACACGTAGTAAAGAAGGGAAGCAGCTTTGTCGACGGCGTCATCCGCCGGCTCAAAGCGGTCGGCTTCAGGCACGTGGAAAAGGTCGAGCATCTGATGGGAGTCAGTGCGCAGAAATAATAGAATAAAGGGGGGTGACAATTATTTATGATTCTTAGTTGTGGTTGTATCCCCCCCTTTTTTCAACGATCAATACAACTGGAATAAAATCGGTGAACTACCGAGTAATCAAAAGCCATAACAAGGCGCTTAATTTTGTTCGCTCTGCTCACTGGGACAGCTTACACGTCGTTTCGCTCTGTTCCAGATACCCATTCCCGCGGCGTTAGCTATCTGTATACACGTCGAAAACACTTGATTTCCTAGAGCTCTAAACCAATATCATGACGAGAAAAACATTGTCTTTGAAGGTGAAAAGAAATACAGACTCCAAACCAGTCGATAAGGTGGTCAGGGATGTATCTCATGATGATCCAAAGAAGTGCTTTATAAATGGGGTAGCCGTTAACCCTTCTCAGTGTATTCACCTGGAATCAGGTTCTCAGACACTCACCGCGCGCGCGATGGATTTGATCACGCCAATCGGAATGGGGCAGCGAGGTTTGATTGTTGCTCCGCCGGGCTGCGGGAAAACGACCATTTTAAAACATATTTGCCAGGCGGTGGGTGAGGCTTATCCCGAGATAAAGCTTTATGCGTTACTCATTGATGAGCGGCCGGAAGAGGTGACTGATTTTAAGCGCAGTGTGCCGGCGCAAGTGTACGCCTCATCCTCGGATGATAGCTACGAGCAACACGTCCGTGTGGCCAATGACCTTCTAAATACCGCCCTCAAGAAAGCTGGTGAAGGTCATAATGTAATGATTGTCATTGATTCTCTCACAAGGCTCTCACGAGTACATAATGCAGAGCGAAAGAGCAGCGGTCGTACCATGTCGGGTGGGCTTGACGCCAGAGCCATGGAAATACCACGAAAACTGTTTGGCGCAGCTAGAAAGATTGAGAATGGTGGGTCGCTTACCATTCTGGCAACCATACTCGTTGATACCGGAAGCCGGATGGACCAGGTGATATTTGAGGAGTTCAAGGGCACCGGTAATATGGAGCTCGTTTTATCACGGGAGATTGCGAATCAGCGGATTTTCCCCGCGCTGGATATTGCTAAAAGTAGCACGCGCCGTGAGGAGCTTCTTCTAAATTCGAAAGATATCGAAAAGGTAATAGTTTTGCGGAGGGCACTGACCAATCTTAAACCTGTAGAAGGCGCCAGGAAACTTGTTGAGTTACTTGAGAAATACCCAACGAATGCAGAGCTGTTGAACCGGTAGTTGCCAAAAATTTTAGAATCCGCCTTTCAAAAGACTTAATTTACGCAGGCGGTCAAAGGCGAGGAACAGCATAATAAGGAAATGAAGAAAAAATATGATTACTGAACTGGGTGATTTTATTTTAATTTTTTGCCTGCAATGATGATATTGATGATGGTTTATATTTGGATACTTTTAAACTTACCAAAATATTTCTCAGGATTCTTTCTGGAATCCTGTATTCCTTATGTCTGGAAGCAGAAAGGGGAACAGCTCCGGATTCCATCAGTAAAGAGTGAGCGTATTAATGTTCTGGGCTTTTTCATCAGCATTTTTGATAATTGACGGTTAATGAATGCAGGCAGAACAGGTTCAGTGTTTTTTTCCTCGTGCCACGCCAGCGAAAACACCGTCCATTACGGTAATGGTTTCGTGAAGTGGTTCAGACTTCAAAAAAAAACAGACTGGTTTCTTGCAGTAGCCCTGATCTCAGTTAATCTCAGGTTTTGGTATGGCTTGAAGTCCCGTGCCATGCGAAGTTCATCCGTGCCTCACTGGTAACAGGCGCATCGGCTCGGACTGCTTACGGGAGCCGGCCATGCAGTCGTTAGCCACTCTGATATCCGTGAAGTGAGTGAAATCATGCTCAAAAAAACCGGATTAAAAACACTTAAGAGTAATACCGTGATTAAAGGCCCTGCAGCCCATCCACCATTCTACATGTTAGGCTGTATTTTTCGCATCATTACGGCTGGTGATGAAACAAATGGTGAGTTTGCAGCTTGGCATGTCGAGATGCCGCCTAATGATGCACCTGTTCCTGTTCATCTCCTGTTCATCGACACGAAAGCTGGAAGAAAGTTTATTCATCCTGAAAGGCACAGTTCTGGCCTATGTAGATGGTGAAACATTTGTCATTGAGGAAGGTGGGAGTATTCATGTTCCACGCAACGTTCCCAAGGTATTTAAGCCAGCTGGTAATGAAACAGTTGAGATGATCGTGCATGTTCAGCCAGCAGGATTGGAACAATTGTTTATTGAGTTTGGTGTGCCTGCGCTTGATCGAAAGGAGGAACCGCCTGTCCCCTCTGTAGAAGAAATGGGTAAAACTGTAAAAGCTGCGGAACGGTATGGAATGATTGTTTGTGGACCAGACCCTTTTCAGAAGTAATATCCAATTAGTAGTCAGGCCAGGCAGATTGTCGGCTAACAAGCGCATCGGCTCGGCCTGCGGCAGCCGACCATGCTGGGATGTGGATGGGTGGGAATCCACCACTGGTGGTATGACGTTAACGAGCGAAAACTAATAGTAAATCCGGTGGAAGCCGAGCTGGTGAAACTGATCTTCAAGACCTTTGTGAAAACCAGATCCATCATCCAGACCTGTGAAATCATCAACCAAAAAGGGTATCTGACCAAAGCCGTGTGGACAAGCTGATCCGTCTGACCTGCCTGGCACCGGATATTCAGGAAGCCATTCTCTGCAACACCGGGGCGTGGGTGCTTACCCTGAAGGATTGCATGAAACCGTTTCCCATGCTCTGGACAGAGCAACGTGAACACTTCAGAAAACTTGCGATCGCAGTTCCAGAAGCCTCACCAGATGACTGATGGGTATACCAACACCAGAAAATACAGCGAAAATAACACCTATTAAATATGAACTTTAAGGATATATAGATGTCAAATCTTAACCAAATACGACGATACTTATTCTTCCAATGCCATCAATCCCATCAATCCCATCAATCCCATCAATCAGTAGTAACCTAGCCTGTCGCACTGCCCCTGTAGACTGGAATCCAGACAACGCCCTGCAAATGGCAAAAACCATAAAAGAGCATAAATGTAATACCACTTTAGTGATGAACCGGCCTGATAACTCTTTTTTCTATCGCTCACCACAACATGTCTATAGTAACAAGATCCTTGGACTTTTTGAAAAAATATCACTTGGCAGAGCATACCTTTCCTGCCTGACAAACAGGGTTATCCCTCTAGAAAACAGAAAGATAGAATTCATTACTGACTTCCGGAACGACTCTTTCCTATCACAAAACATGCATACTCTGACGATTATAGGACATGGGGCGAACCATCAAGCCTATAAGCACGCAATGGAGAAATTATCAGATCCAAAGCAGTTGAGTAGTGATGAACGAGAAGAACTTAACGATGAAATAAGCCAATACGTTTCCTTTTATTCACCACAAATTCTTGCGGACATGTTGCATACAAGCGGACTAAGGAGTGTAAAGTATCTCAAGCTAATAGGCTGCTACATGGGTAACTCAAGCAACCCTTACATTGAGCTGTTAGCTACAGCCCTTACTACGAAAGGCATAAACTTTTCAGAAATATCGGCCACAATGAATTGTGTAGCTGCCATTTCTCCTATCTGGATTTTCTCTCTGGGATCTGCAACCTTGAAATGGAGAGTGACAAATAACCCTAACAATCAGCCATGATTTTGGAGTGATGCAACAGCAAAAAGTTCGCATCCAGTCCCGAGCCCCTACCGCCGGCACAGTCGCGAACTCACAAAACTACAATACCGAGAACAACAGAAAAAGCACAATATAATCAATTAGTTAAACGCTGCATTTCGTCGAAGGCTGTGGACCACGGTTTTTCAGAGATAAGAGAGAAAGGTAAGAAAAATGGGTGGAAATAGCTTAAAAACTGTAAGGCCGTAAACCTCAGCGTGACACCGCCAACCCTTTGAATACAGGCCCTATAAACGACAAAACCCTTACGACAGATATCGTAAGGGTTTTAGTGTATGCCGGTGGGGCGGGAACCTATTGCGGAAATCTCTGATAATTTACGTTACGTGGTGCAAATACAACCTTCGTTATTTTTAACGCCTGCCAGATTGGGTGAGCCATTGATCACCGACGAAATAACAGAAACTCTGTAATCCTGACCTAACCCAGCTGGCCAATAATCTCAACCTGAAGGTCGTCCGGTATTTCCTGGAATGTCAGTACCGTCAAAGTGCGGTTGGTGGCTATTCTGGCGTAACGGGACAGCAGCGGCCACAACTGGTAAGCCACCAGCAACACTGGCTCAACCGGTTGTTGGCTGGCCTGGGTAATCAACGCCGGGATATTCTGTTGTAACTGCAGGGACAACTGCGGTTCTATGGCAAAGGTTTCTTCCGAAAAAAGAACGTCCCGGCTAGCCTGCTCCCGGGCCATCAGCAGCATCTTTTCCAGTTCAGGGGACAGGGTGAACACAGACAGTTGCCAGGGCAGTGCCTGACGGTTAATCAGGGGCTCAACAATCTGCCGGCGCAGGGTAATCCGAACCTGTCTGAGCAGCATCAGCAAATCGCTTTGCTGTTCGGTCATTTCCAGCAGGGTCACGGCTATTCGCGGACTATCGCCGATGGAAATCCGATCCAGCAACAGTTTTTTTAACAACTGCATCAAAACGCCCATGGATAGCTTGTCAGGTACCAGCGCTTCACACAGTTTTGGCGACGACTGACGTAGATGTTCCAGCCATCCCCGAGTCTCCTCAAAACCGATCAACTCATGGATATGATCTTCCATAACCTTGCCAACATGGGTGGTAATCACTGTGGCACAGTCCACCACGGTATAACCGGAATGGATGGCGGACTCCCTGACATCCGGTTGAATCCAGAGAGCATTGAGCCCGTAGCTCGGTTCTCTGACAGGCCTGCCCTCCGTTAATGGCCGGGCGGCGTCGGTGGCAATGGCCAGCAGCTGGCCAATTTGTACCGAAAACCGGTCCACCTCAATATTATGAAGGCGGATGGTATAGCTCTCCGGATCCAGCTCCAGATTATCGCGAATATGCACCATGGGCAGCAGAAAACCGAATTGCTGTGACATTTCCTGACGCAGGTTGCGGATCTGCTCAGCCAGTTGGGTCTGTTGTTCGGCAGGTCGCTCAGCCCCCTCCCTTTCAGAACCAAGCAAGCCAATGACTCGGTAGCCAATATCCAGACCAATGGGGTCCACCGGGGCAATATCCTGCCAGCCCGGTGTTCTTCCTGCACCCGTAACGGTTTCATTGGCTGTGTCTACCCGGGATCGCTCAGTGAGTGAGCGTTTGACCATGGTCGCATGACCATAAACAAGCATCATCAGCAGCACACCCGGAACAATAAAAGCCACATGGGGCATACCGGGTGCCAGGCCAATGACTGCCAGCACACCGCCAGCCACCACCAGCGCCTTCGGCTGTGAGATAATTTCCTGGCGCACCTGATGGTGCATATCCGCCGTACCCGACATTCGGGTAACCATAATGGCGGCACCCGTGGACAACAGCAGTGAAGGGATCTGAGCCACCAGGCCATCACCAATGGTCAGCTGCCCGTAAACTCGCGCCGCATCGGTCCCAGCCATATCGTACTGCCAGATGCCGATGGTCACACCACCGAGAATATTAATCAGCAGAATCATTAAACCGGCTATGGCATCACCCCGAACAAATTTACTGGCACCATCCATGGCACCATAAAAGTCCGTTTCCCGGGTGATATCCTCTCTTTTTACCCTGGCTTCGTTATGATCAATCACCCCGGAATTCAAATCGGCATCGATGGCCATCTGCTTTCCGGGCATGGCATCCAGAACAAACCGGGCGGTTACTTCTGATATCCGGCTACCGCCCTTGGTGATCACCACAAAATTGACGATCACCAGAATAATAAACACCAGCAGGCCAACAAAATAGTTACCGGCAATCACCACGCTGCCAAAGGATTCAATCACTTTGCCAGCGGCTGCCGGGCCCTCATGGCCATTGAGCAGGACCACCCGGGTAGAAGCGATATTCAAGGCTAACCGCAACAGGGTCGCCACCAGCAGCAGGGTAGGAAATACGGAAAAATCCAGTGGGCGATGGACGTATAGGGTCATGATCAGCAGGATCAGCGAAAAGGCGATATTAAAGCTGAATAACAGGTCCAGAAGAAACGGTGGTACCGGCAGCATCAACATGGCCAGAACCACCAGCAACAACAGCGGAGTGGCCAGGATCGCGGTTTTTGATGATTCGCTCAGAGAAATATTATCAGTGGTCATAGGTTAACTTTTAATCGTTGTCCGTGGTCCGATAAAACCGGGTTCACTTGAGCCTGTGCGGACAACGGGCATAACGATGAATTCTCCGCTGTCATTGTGTACATGGACTGTACGCAATCCACCCGGCAGGGAAAGCCAGCCATCGAGCCACACCTCCCTGTGGATGGATCCTGTACATTCCCTGTACAGGATGACAGTGGGTGGGGAATATCACTGTCATTATGTACATGGACTGATGCAATCCACCCCGTAGGGAAAGCCAGCCATCGAGCCACACCTCCCTGTGGGTGGATCCTGTACATTCCCTGTACAGGATGACAGTGGGTGGGGAGTATCACTGTCATTGTGTACAGGGATTGTACGCAATCCACCCGGCAGGGAAAGCCAGCCATCGAGCCACACCTTCCTGTGGGGTGGATCCTGTACATTCCCTGTACAGGATGACAGTGGGTGGGGAGTATCACTGTCATTGTGTACAGGGACTGTACGCAATCCACCCGGCAGGGAAAGCCAGCCATCAAGCCACACCTTCCTGTGGGGTGGATCCTGTACATTCCCTGTACAGGATGACAGTGGAGTTGGCTGGTAAATTGATCGTGGCTACCTTCCTGAATGTGGAATTTATTCAAGAACAATTCCTTAGTTTGGAAGAATTCTCTAGTGTCTGGAACATCAGCGATACTATCATCGGTCATCGGTCATCGGTCATCGGTCAACGGTCAACGGTAACTTCTGACAGATACTGATATTTGTCCGGCACCCTGATCACCGGTGGCCCGGGATTGTGTTTGCTCTGTCCACTGCGATAGCGGTTCAGCTGATACAGGTAAACCATAATTTTCGCCACCGCATTATAGAGATCCGGAGCAATCTCCTGATCAACCTCAGTATGATAGTAGAGTGCCCGGGCCAGCATGGGCTGAATCATCACCGGTTTACCGGCACGGCGCCCCAGACTGATAATCAGATCCGCCAGAAAATCTACGCCCCGGGCGATGAGCACCGGCGCCCGCTGTTCCCCGGGACGGTATTGCAGAGCAACGGCAAAATGATCCGGATTAGTGATGATAATATCCGCACCCGGTACGGCATCGAGCATTTTCTTACGCACGACAGATGCCTTCTGAAGCTGAGTACGTCTCATCCGTTCCCGGCTTTCCCTCGAACCTTCTTCATCTTTCAGATTTTCCCGGGCCTGCTGCCGGGTCGTCATCTGTTTCTTGCGGAAACTGTGTTTTTGCCACAGCACATCCGGTACAGCGATCAGCAGTAATGTCAGCGACAGGCTCAGTCCTGCTGACAACAGTATCTGGAGGCCCCGCAAAGTAGCATCCCGAAGCGGCCACTGGCTCAACGCCATAATTTCAACAAAATGGTAGCGAATAATAAAGAACAGGCAGAGTCCCAGCAGCAGAGTTTTCACCGTTGCCCTGATCACTTCGGCCAACCCCTTGCTGGAAAAAATGCGTTTTATACCCTCTGCAGGACTGATCCGCTGTGCTTTTGGCGCAATAACTTTAAGGCTGAAAATAAAGGGGCCGGACATCAGGGCTCCGGCCACCACAGCGGGTATCACCACCATGGCCACCGGAACAAGCAGTTCGGGAAACAGGGCAAAGGCATCCCTGAGCCTGTCCATCAGCCAGCCCGCCTGAAAATCGGTATTTCCCAGGGTTTCCGATAACGGACGGGGAACCGAACCGGGATAAGCACCGCCAAACACACCGGACATCACCTGAGATGCCAGATCTGAAAAACCCAGAAATAAAAACACTGACAGTGAATGCAGGGCAATCATCAGATCACGGGAACGGGATACCTGCCCCTCTTTCCTGCTTTTCAGCAGCTGCCGCTCACTGGGTTCTTCCGTTTTTTCACTGGCCGAATCTTTACTGTCTGAGGTCATTACCTTTGGAGCCTGTCAGAGTCTTGGGCTTGTCCGTTCTTTTTCGGGAAGCGGACAACGGACTGCGAATTTCATAAACCCATCAACGAACCCAAAACCTGCAACACATAACCGGTATGCCTTTCCACCGTATACGGCAACTGCACAATATTCAGGCTGAGCAGGGTAAGGCCCGCCAGAATAGCCAGGGGAAAACCCAGGGTCAGCAGGTTCATCTGGGGAGCGGAGCGGGCCATAAAGCCAAAGGTCAGATTGACCATCAACAGGCTGACAATAATGGGAAAGGCAATCAGCAAACCGGCACCAAACATCCAGCCGGTCATGGCCAGCAGGGCGGATGATCGTGCTACTGTTTCGCCGAAGTGGCCGGGTGGCAATATCCGCAGGCTTTCAATCAGCACAGCGAATACCACCAGATGGCCGTTCATCAGGACAAACAGCAATTGCGCGGTCACCTGGTAGATCCGGGCGATCACCGTAACGCTGACACCACTGGCCGGGTCATTAAGCTCCGCCAGCCCCAGGGCCATTTGCAATCCGGCCATATGCCCGGCCATGGCAAAAACGCTGAAAAAAATAACCAGCACCATCCCGAAAATAACCCCGGTCAGCAATTCAGTGATCGCCGTTATGACCATAGTTAAAGAGAAAGTGTCACAACCCGGTACGGTTTCAACCTGGAACATCGCCGTTACCGAAAAGGCCATGGCCAGCAACAAACGGGCAGACCAGGGCAGCCACTCACGGGTCAGGGGAAAGGTCATGATAAAACCACTGACCCGGCAAAAGACCAGAAAATAGAGGCCAATCTGGCTCAACAGACCAGCCAGATCAGCAGTATTCAGGACTGGCATTAGTATCTCTCAGGAATTGTCCCAACTTTAAGCCCGTTGTCCGTTGTCCGCTATCCGTTGTCCGTTGTCCGTTGTCCGTTGTCCGTTGTCCGAAAAAGCACAAGCACAAGCGAACCAGACTTTTTTGGACCACGGACAATACCCATCCTAAGAACGATTTTTAAGGAAAATGGTACTTTTTCACTATCCACTTTCCGACAGAAAAACTGGCAACTGGCAACTGGCAACCGGCAACCGGCAATAACATCACTGAAGAGTGGCAATAGTGGCAAAGTAATCATAAAAAAGCTTACCCAGCACCCGCACCAGCCAGTGCAGGCCAAGAGACAGCGTCAACAGGGTCACCAGCAGGCGGGGCAAAAAACTCAGGGTCTGCTCGGTCACCTGGGTAGCCGCCTGAACAATACTGACCACCAGCCCGATAATCAGTCCGGGGACAATCAGTACCGCCGCCAGCCAGGTAACGGTCCACAGCGCCTGGGAAAGCATATAGACGGCATTATCCGGCGTCACGGACTGAAACTCCTCATAAGGAAAGTGGCATTGTAAAACGTACCGATTATTTTCTTTCCACTGTCATTCCGTACAGGGATTGTACGGAATCCACCCGGCATGGATAGCCACCTGGCAGAGCATTCACCTCCCTGTGAATGGATCCTGTACAATCTCGGTAATTGCTCCTGCATTACTCTACCTCCTGCATCCATGCAGTCGCCTGTACAGGATGACAGTGTGGAGCTAACCAGTAGCTTTTTAATTGCCCCTTCCCTAAGCTGATGCGCCTCATAAACTAAAGCTCCTCACCGTTCCCGCCATAATCATCCCCCAGCCATCCACCAGGGTGAACAGCAGCAGTTTAAAGGGCAGAGAGATCACCAGGGGAGACAACATAATCATGCCCAGGGCCATTAGAATGCTGGCCACCAGCAGGTCAATCACCAGAAACGGCAGAAAGATCATAAAGCCCATTTGCAGGCCGGTTTTTATTTCACTGCTGAGAAAAGCCGGAATCAGAGTGGTGAAAGGCGCCTCCTCCGGCCGGATCGTCGGACGGTTCCCTGCTGCGGGTTCACTCTCTCTGGCTAACATCATAAACTGTTCCAGATCCGCCTTGCGGGTGTGCCGCAGCATAAACTGATGCAGGGGTAAACTGCCCTGCTCCACAGCATCCCTGAACGACAGCCGTTCTTCCAGATAGGGCTCTATGGCGTTCTGCCAGATTGAGGTAAACACCGGTTTCATAATAAAGGCGGTCAGGATCAGCGCCATGGCAATCAGCACCCTGGTGGGCGGAATCTGCTGCAGGCCAAGGGCCTGGCGCAATATCGACAGCACAATTAATACCCGGGTAAAACTGGTGGTGGCCATCAGCAGACCGGGTAAAAACGACAGAGCCGTCAGTAACAGCAGTATCTGCAGATTAACGGTATAGTCCTGCTGACTGTCACCGGCGGTCACCGTCAGTAATGGCAGCTGGGGCGCTGATTCCGACGACATTGGCAGTAATACCGTGAGCAGGATGACCACTTTTATCAGCCTGAATAGCGTTATTTTCATCGAACTACAGAATCTCAAGAATTCTCAATCCATAATGATCCCCCAGCAGCACCACCTCACCCCGGGCAAACAGAGTGCCATTTATGCGGACATCCAGCGGATCATGTTCCCGCCGGTCAAACCGGACAATAGCGCCCTGTTGCAACTTGAGGATGTCTGAAATCATCATACGCTTACTGCCAACATTCAGGGTAAGGGTGACCGGCACTGCGCCCACCAGACTCAGGTCCGGCGACGATGGCTGCCCTGCGGCGGCACTATCTTGCTCCGCTTTCTTAAAAGAAGACTCCGGCTTAACGGACTCCGGATCAACGGGCCGCGATTGTCCGGCAATGGTGCCCCGGGCTTCGGGGGGTACACCAGTACCTGACGGCTGAACTCCTGGCTCAGTCACTGGCTCAGTCCCTGCCGAAGCGGGCGACCCGGGGGAAGCCTGACCGGACGACACATCCTGTTTCTGCCGGGGAGCTGGCGGCCCTTCCTGACCGGGCATCAGTACGGAAGTTTCAATCACCGGCCGGGCTGAAGGACGACCGGTTTTTTGCCCGGAATTTTTTTGACTTTCAGCTTTACCGGTATCCGTCATAACTGTCTCCACCATAAACCAAATCATTGATCTGCAGGGTCAGGTAGCCGGAGTACTGGGCAACCATGGCATCAAACAGGGGGATATCCGCTATCCGCAGCACGGCTTCTTCCGGTTTTGGAATGGGAATCACATCGCCCACCTGCAGCTGCCCCACTCTGGCCAGGGGCAGGGACAAGGAGACCAGGTCAGCGGTGATATTGACCCCAATGCCCAGCAGAGCGCGGGAGATAAGCGCGGACGATGTCGGCAATGACATTCTGTTATTGACCCATTGCCCGGATAACACATTGCCCAGAGGATTGACCGGCATAAAAAAACTGACCGGCACCTGAAAAGGAGGCTGCTGGCTGCCCGGCTCAGAAAATTCCAGGTAAAACCGGCTGGCCAGACAATCCTCCCGAAAAGGATCAACAGAGGATGCAATCCCCCCCAGCCATTCAGCAGAGGCCTCCGAATTCTGAAAATAGCGTGACCAGACTTTCAGCCAGACTCTGGCCAGTTCACTGGCCACTTTATGCAACAGGTACTGGTGAATTTTGCTCAGGGAAAACGACGTTTTGACAGCACTGGCGGCACCGGCGACAACAGGCGATGCACTGGCACCAAAACTGATATCGGTTAAACAGGCGGGTAGCTGTTGATCGAACAGGATATAACCATAACTGCTGCCTTCATCACCCAGGGGAAACCGGTAGGAAAGAATCAGAGGGAACTGCCGCATTCGGGCAACTGTCGTATAAGCTACATTTTTCCCACCGCAACTCCCATCATAACGGGAGCTAATGGTATTACTTTCCACCACTTTTTTTACAGCGTTGGTCATCAGGCCGGGAAAAAGGCTGGAGATACTGGCCATGATTAGGGTGGCACGGTATACGGAAGCTGATGTCCGATGCAGTCGGCAGGGTGCTACGTCTTTGCTGGTAACGGAACTGCTACCGGTTTCAAGACTTCTGGACTTCCCCTTTTCAAGACTGTTTTTTTTTCGGCCGTTTTTTTCACGACCGTTTTGGTTTATTGAGCTGTTCGACGAAACAGGGGGCATCCAACATCGCTCCTTCACCTGGGGAAGTGGCGTTGTAAAAAGTACCGGTTGATTTTCTCCACTGTCATTCCGTACAAGATGATAATGGAGCTAACCGGTCGTTTTTATTGCCACTTCCCCAAAACCTGAGAAAAGGGGGGGACTCTGCTATAACAAACATGCGTTTATGAAACGAACACTTGTGAAAATAGCCAATGTTGGTGTTTTTTCCAGATAAACGTCCATGAATTTCTTTCTATGATGAATGAGTATTCAAATAGTCTGTTATGAAACCATTATGAAACCAGTCACAATATTCACAGGAACGCCCGGCAATCGCACACCACTGTGCATCGTCTTGATATTGACGGCCATGATCCTCAGCCCCGAACTGTCAGCCCGCTTTTACCGGGAAACCTACCAGGTGGCAATGGATGATGTGAACTGGCAACTGACTGAAAAAAAATACTTTAACTGTCGCTTGTATCAGGAAGTTCCCCTGTTTGGTGCCATGGCCATTAGCGCCTCGGCCGGGCATCAGTTGACCATTGAGCTGATATCCTCCCTGTTCCCACAGGTACCGGATGTTGTCCAGCTCTGGCTTGACCCACTGCCCTGGGGCTCGCATCAGGAGTATTTGCCGGGAGATAGTCAGGACCGCTCCGGCAGACCTGTGTCTATAGCCCGTTTTATCAAGCCCGAGGGCATGCAACCTGAAGGTCTGGAGCTACGGCTAACCCAGCCTGTCCGGCAATTTCTTCAGACACTCAATAACCATAGCCTTCTGTATCTGCTGGTCATAAAACCCCCTGCCGCTTTTGGCAAACAGGAGAAAGAGATTGACAGGCAGAATGCCCGGGAAAATCTGAATGGACAGGCGGGCACCATGATTGAAGTCAGTATCCCGACCCTGGGCATGCTGCCGGCATTACGGAAAATGTCAGGTTGCGTGGCAAATCTGCTGCCCAGAAATTTCCAACAGTTACGCCGTTATAACCTGTATTACCCATCCGGCCGGTTTCAGCCAGATCCCGCCCAGCGACAATGGCTGGTAGATACCGTGCGTTACCTGTCAGTGGATAAGACCATCACCGGGATTACCATCGACGGACACAGTGACGATACCCCCTTTAAACAAACCAGAGAAACCCTGAGCCGGTTGAAAAATCTCGAGCTTTCGAAAAAAAGGGCCAGCGCAGTCAGTCAGTTGCTGCAACAATATCTGCAGGAGGCCGGTATCACCCGCCCCCTGGTAATTAATGTCAGACACCATGGCGAGCGTTATCCTGTGGCCAATAATGTAACCGCAGCCGGGCGTTACCAAAATCGACGGGTTGAGATTTCCCTGGAAAGGAATGTTCCGGGAAAAACCGGAAAAGAAAGTACTCAGGAAAAATCCCCTCTGGCGACAAATCAATAAGGAATTGTCTCGAAATAAGTTCCCCGTTTGCCAGTAGATTGAGGAGCCTGGGGAGTAGTAATGTCAACAGTTCAGGCTGCGTTCTCCGCTGTCATTGTGTACATGGACTGTACACAATCCATCTGGCAGGGATAGCCATCTCTCCGGGCATTCACCTCCCTGTGAGATGGATCCTGTACAATCCCTGTACAGGATGACAGTGGGTGAGGAGTATCGCTGTCATTGTGTACATGGACTGTACACAATCCATCTGGCAGGGATAGCCATCTCTCCGGGCATTCACCTCCCTGTGAGATGGATCCTGTACAATCCCTGTACAGGATGACAGTGGGAGGACGGCAAGTTTTTAATTCTGGTTCGTCGGGGCAATGACCATTGAACTCTCATCTTCTGAGCTAGCTCCCAGGAATCCATAATGAGCCATCAATAAATGCTTATCGTCGTATTGATGGCTTACTCTGGTAAACGATCTATCCTTCTCAATAAACTTCATATGTCTTATGTGTATGCATTCGATTTGTTTCATCCATTTTTCATTTATTTAAGGGAAGTGTCGTTGTAAAAAGCGGCGCTGTTAAAAACACCGGTAATTTTTAATTGCCCCTTCCCTAACGACTTCAGGATTTGAGCAATGAACATCCATTTAATTGCTCCACCAACAGACATTGCCCTGACAGACAGCAGAGCTGGCCAGTGGTTGCCGGACTCTCACCAGTCTGATCGTTTTGACCGTATTTTTCAGCAGACACTCAACCATGTTAACGACACTCAGCTGGATGCCGGGCAGCAAATGGTGGCACTGGAATCAGGAAAAGACAATCTGATCGAAACAGTGCTCGCTATCCAGAAAGCCAGCCAGACCATGAATATGATGATACAGGTTCGAAATCGTCTGGTTGAAGGTTATCAGGAAATATTCAGCCAGCAGATATGATGACAGAAAAAATGGCCGCAAATAAACCATCGCCATGGTCCTGGCCAAATGCCAAAGCCATTGCCTCTAATTACTGGCTTCGAATCAAAACGACACTGGCTTCATTGCTGAAGCCCGGACATCAGGCCAATACTTCAGTCAATGTGCAGTTGATCTGGCTGCTGGTTATCAGTGCCTTTGTTATCGCCCTGCTGTTCAGTCTTATGCTGTGGTGGCATGACAGGGATTTCCGTCCCCTGTATGGCCAGGGTGAGCATTACAACATGGCAGGAGTAGTAGAAATACTGGATAAACAGGGTATTGACTACCGTATTAATCCGGATAATGGCCTGCTGCTGGTACGTGGCGATCGCCTGTCAGCAGCGCGGATGGCCATGGCGGCGGGGGGGATAGTTGCCCCGGCCACAGCAGAGTCCCCTCTGCTGCAGGAAAAACAGGCTCTGGGCAGCAGCCATTTTATGGAGCAAATGCGCTATCTGGCCACCCTGGAAGTGTCACTGTCGGCCACCATCGCCAGCTTGCAGGCGGTTCGCAATGTCCGGGTACACCTGGCGGTGCCGGAACAGAGTGTCTTTTTTCGGGAACGCCCGGCAGCGAAAGCGTCGGTCTATCTGGAACTGTTTAGCGGAACGCGACTGCAACCGGAACAGGTTGAAGGCATTATGCGGCTGATCAGTGGCAGCGTGGCCGGCCTGGAAGAGCAGCAGGTGACGGTGGTGGATCAATATGGCAACCTGCTCAGTCAGTCTTTAGTCCATGGACTTTCCGGCAGTGATGAAGGTATCAGCCGACAATATCTGGCGGCCCGTACCCGGATAGAAACCCACCTGGAAATGCAGCTGGCAAAAATACTGGATGCGGTAGTGGGCGCTGGCAACTACCGGGCAGATGTGGCTGCTGAGCTGACCCTGGACCGGCAGGAACAGAATTCAGAACGGTTTGGGCCCGCCACCGTGCTGCGCAGCGAATCCATAGAATCCGGAACACCGGGATTAACAAACCTTCAACAAGGGCAGCAAGGGCTACCCGCTGTGGCAGAAGTCCCGGCAAACACTCCGGTTGCCGGCTCAGGGGAAACGCCCGGTGAACAGAAAATTATCCGCAATTATGAAGTCAATCGTCTGGTCAGTAATGAAACCCGTTATCCGGGCCAGGTAAAACGGCTCACCGTAGCGGTGGTTATCAATGCCGGGGACTTTGGCCCGCCGTCGTTGCCGGAAAGCCAGGCAAAACTGACGGCGCTGGTTAAACAGGCAGTTGGCTTCGATGCTGAACGGGGTGACGAGGTCAGTATCGGCATCCTGCCCTTTGCCACACCTGTCCCCCCACCCGCAGAAAACAAGGTAGATTTGCTGGCGCCATGGGTTGATCTGGCCATAAAAACCGTACTGTTCATTGCCCTGATTGCCGCCATTATTATGTGCGGCCTCTGGTTTCGCCAACGGATTCTCAGCCCCGGGCCAGCCAGCGAAACAGTCTCAGAAACAGAAACCACGGCGGCAATACCGGACACCCGGTTCCCCCCGGCCAGCCTGGAAGAGCATATTGACCAGCTGCGTAACCTGACCCTGAACGAACCGGAAAAAGTAGCCACCGTATTAAAACAGTGGATTGCCAGTAATCAGTATCATGGCTGAACAAAATACCGACCAGAAACCCACCGTGGCTCCCCGGGCGGAGTCTCTCCCTGGCACTGTCGAAGAAGCTGCGGTGTTTCTGCTGTTGGTCGGCGAGCAGGCCGCATCCGGGGTGATCAAATACCTGAACCCCGCTGAAATCCGGGCCATCAGCCACAAAGCCGACAGCCTCAAGGTTAAAAACCGGCAACAACTGTTCACCCTGCTGGGGCAGTTTGAACGGGACTACGCCAACGCCAGTTTGCTGCTGGGGGATTACCAGCAGCAAATGCGCCAGACCCTGCAGAAAGCCCTGGGCAGGGAACAGGCCCGCTGTCTGGTGTCTCCCCCTGATAGCGACCATGAGCCACTGACCGGATTGCAGTTAATGAAACCGGAATTACTGGCCACCATGATTCAGGAGGAACCGGTCCAGTTCCAGGCCGCCGTGCTGGCCTGCCTGCAGACGGAGCAGGCATCGGAGGTCATTGCCCTGTTGCCGCCGGAACGGGCAGAACAGGTGCTGGGGCGTATTGCCCGGCTGAATAAACTGCCCCGTTCCTCCCTGCAGTCCATCGTTGAGTTTCTGGAAAACTTTCTCGATGAACAGGCGCTGGAAAATATTCTGCCGGTGGCTGGTGAACAACAGGTGGCCAATATTCTCAACCTGTCAGATACGGATTCACGGGAGCAGTTTCTGGCCTCCCTGCAACGGTCAGACAAGGTACTGGCGGGGCGCATCGAAGACCAGATGCTGATCTTTGAACATGTGGTCAACCTGTCCGACGATGGACTGCGCAAACTGCTGGGCAATGTGGAACAACAACAACTGGCGCTGTCTCTGAAAGGTGAATCCGATGAGGTTCGCCAGCGCATCTATCGGTGCATGAGCAAACGGGCGGCCGGTTATCTGCGCGAAGAGATGGAAATACTGGGAGCCGTCCCCCTGGGCAAGGTAAAAATAGCCAGGCAGGCAATAGTACGGATTATGGATGGAATGCTGAAAAGTGATGAAATTGAGATGTCCAGAGGCGGTGAGG
>NZ_JAVRMB020000285.1:0-3805 GCF_031844845.1 Endozoicomonas sp. | reverse complement strand
AACAGTTCCGGCATGGCATCCTGTGCGGATTCCCTTTGGTGGTACTCCTCAATAATTACCGCTCTGGCCTCTTGGGACATCACCATTTCACGGCCTGCTTTTTTGTCCAGATAATTATCGGTTGTGGCTTCATCCCTTGCCCGATAAACGCTGTCGGCAAACCATTGTGACAGGGCTTCGGTTTCCTCCGGGGAGTATGGCCTTGGCGTTGGTTCTGTCCGCTCACGTCGGGCAAAAAAGATCAGGTTCCGGTTCAGGGCACCGTTGACCGATTGGGAGATAAACGATTTGTGACTGGTAAGTTCGCCCGGTGTGATATGCCCAATAATGCTGATATGGGGGCTGGTGGCGACCCTTGGAGTCACCGTTATGTTGGACAGGGTTTTTCCGTCGTAGGCATCCCTCAGAACCATGGACAGGGTATTCCCGCCGCGCTGATCCTGGGCCAGCACGTTGGCATATTCAGACTCAGTCACCAGTAGTCGTTTATCCATTACGCCCTTTTCGTCTTCTTCATCCTCCGGGTCTTTAATGGCCTGTATCAAGCCTTCACCGGATCAGATAGATCGTGCCAGCCACCCTTCGACTCCGTTCAGGCTGAACGGAGATTGAGTTCAAAATGTGGAAATTATTTCAGGACAATTCCTAAGTACACTGAGCCGAGTATTATCGATGCTGGTTGGTGTACGTTCAGCAAGCGGGCGATCACCATGTGCTCCAGCTGGGCCTGAACATACATGGGTTGCTGCACTTAGGATTTGTAATTAAATAACATCCCGATCCATCACTTGCTCAGGAACGGCAACATTGTTTCATTTAGAATTTGTGCTGAAAAAATTTCCCTGTTTAACTCGTATCCCGTTCGTCCTGAGCCCCCCAAGGGCATGACTCCGAGCCCAACAATCAAGTTCATACCAGGCACCCTTCGACGAGCTCAGGGTGAACGGAGATTGAAATTCAAATCGGGAAGTTATTTAGTGACGGTTCCTTAGTGTCGGTGGTGCATGTCGGTCACCGGCTTTATACACCACATCAACTGTTCTGCCCAGATTACTCTTGCCGGTCAAGTTGACCTCAATGCCCTTTTGTTTGAGAACTCCCTGCTCGCGGCGAAGGATATTACCCAGGCCCCGTGGACTTTTTGGCCAGCCACTGAAATCGGTCTTGAATAGATTCAACTGTTTCAGGAGGTGACTGATAATTCCATTGAACACCTGACCTTCACCACGCTGCTGGCAGAGGTCCACCAGGGCATTGGCTACAGGGCTTCCTTCAAGGCTATTATCAATCAGTTCATGGGTATTACGCTGAAACACCGGCATGAGGGAAGCAGGACTGCCAAGCACCGGACAAACCGCCTCACCCAATAAGGAAAAATCTGCCATACGAGGGAGTTTATCGAGTTTGATGGTAGGTAATCGTGCAGTGGCATCCGCCAGTAACGTCAACAATGCTCCCAGCAAAGCAGGTTGATCTCGAGTGAATGCCTGTTCCAGATCCGTTTTTGTCTTTCGGCTGCCAGAGGCCAAAGAAGGCAGCTCAGTACTGATACAGCGATCAATCAAATCAAGCCGTGTTGCCATCGGCGAAATGCCATTAATAATCTGAGGCCGCAGGGCACTTAATACCGTCTCATCCGCATCGGTATAAGCCGTCCTTTTAACGTAAGCGGACCCGGTGCTTATCTGGCAGAGCAAATCCTGCTGATCATCAGTCAGGTGACTAATATTCTCATAGGTCATCACCCAGTCACTCTGAGCGCTGACAAACAACCCCTCCAAACTTCTTAACACCTCCGTGACCGGCCAACAGTTCAAGAACGGATTTCTAAGTATTCTGACGGAAGCATTCTAACAGCCAGACAGAACCCGATCCTGTTCGGCAACAGCTTCCAGCCTGAGGCCGTTACTTCAACCACCTGCCAATCATCATTGCAAAAATCCCGGCCAGCCTCATCAGTAAACAGGTCACAATTCACTCTGGCCAGTTCCCGGGGCGCTCCATAACTGAACTGTTATGAGCCGTGGTAACGGCGGTTTCCATTAATGTCTGCAGTGGGTTTTGGGTGTCTTTTTTATTCTTCTTTTTTATTCTTTTCCTGTTCGGTGGAGCAGTGTGCATTCAGGAGTTCACAAGCCTGCTTTACATGCTTGATAGTACAACCTTCATCAAATTCAAAATAACCGCTCACTATTGTTGTAACTAGTCCTTTTTTATCAAAAACATCAGATGAAAAACCTTTTGATTTCAGGAATGATAAAGGTAGGGAATTATAAGGATAAAAAAGATTCTCATGGGTAAAATAAAAGATACAGAGTTCAACTGAACTCGCGGTATCCTTGTCGTAAATATTTTCTAGTACATCATTATTAATCCCTGTCAAGATCTCTTGATCTTGATTCGGGCTGCTGCAATCCATTGATTCTTGAATTTTATGGTTTTTATATTTATGCATCCTAAGGATATGTTGGAAATCATGCTCCATAAGCATTGTACATCTCATAAGATGGTCGTCATGAAGTGCAATATTTCCCTTGAGTAGACCCGCAGGATGAATGTTATACCGAGTAGATTTTAGAAAGAAGTCAATGTCAAGTTCATCAAAACAAGGCAACATCAAATAATCTGGCCCATCTTCAGCTGCATCTATAGCCTTCAGGTACCCTAAAATAAATCTACACATTAAGGCGTGGAAATCGTAAGGCTTGACACCGAGCGTATTATTAAGCTTTGCATCAAAAGAGTCGTTAGCTTCGTGGTCATTATAATTGTGTTCGTTAATTTCGCGCATGGTATTTACTTTGTTGTCACTATCAGCATATGGATAGTTTTTAAATACGCTGATCATAAGTGCATATCTCAATGACAGTATTAGAACTTCTCTGTAGGAAGGTGGTGCATTTACATCTACATCGTGTAATTTAGCCACATCCTGCTCAAGCAAGGTGATTTGTGCAAATTGCTCACGGTCTTCATCGTTATTTCGGTTTAGCTCTGCACGCAAAACAGTGAGTATGTTGCTTAGCGGGGTTTTAAACATAATATGAGAGAAATTGGCAAGACCTTTCTTCTTAAAGTCGGACTGCATTGTAAGAATTGTTTCTGAAAGTTCTGCTTCTTTTATCATTTTGATGACTGGGTCATCTTTAAGTTTAATACGAGAAGCCTCAGTGTTTAATCTGTTAAATAGCTCGGTAAATTCGGAAAAATGTGGGACATCCATATTATCTGATTTATAGATAACAGTGTTCCTTAAGTGTGCATTAAGTCTGCTGATTGAATATTCTTTCAAAGGTTTATCAGCATACTGAGAGGTTTCAGTTTTCGGGTCGAACAAATATTTCACAAAGTCCAGGACCAAGGGGTCAGAGTGATTGTTGATATTCTCAGTACTATCTTTACTGCATAGAAGAGGTTTAGACCTTGCATCCGCCTGTTTGTTTATTTTGACTGGGGGATACGTTATTTCATCATCCTTAACCGGTGACACCGATCGCCCCATATGGATCTTTGAGGGTGTGCTTAGGCCAGGATCGGATAAGGTCTTTGTCATTTCACTATTAATATGGCCAGTGTTAATTACTGATTGCATTCTTAATTCCCTAAGTAGGTGATAGTTTGCTTTCGAATATTTTCGACCACTATTCACGGAATAAATTCAAACTCTTTCCTGATTACCACCGAACTTACGTCATGAGCCCTCTGCTATAATAAACGTCAAATGACTTTCATTTTTGGAGGATATACTGATGAGTAAGAATACGATTCAGTTCCAAAAAGGCATTAGCATTAGGGAGTTTTTGGA
>NZ_JAVRMB020000284.1:0-4114 GCF_031844845.1 Endozoicomonas sp. | reverse complement strand
ACAGGAGTCCATCATGGAAAACCAGTTGCAACAACTCAGGCAATACACAACCGTCGTCGCCGATACGGGCAACATCGAAGCCATTAGCCGTTTCCAGCCAGAGGATGCCACTACCAATCCTTCTCTGGTTCTGCAAGCCGCCCAGCTACCTGTGTATGAATCGCTTCTGAATGACGCCATCAACTACGCAAAACACATCACCTCCGATAGTGAACAACAAATTGAGGAAGCCTCCGACAAACTGGCCGTCAGCATTGGCACAGAGATTGTCAAAATTGTCCCTGGTCGTATTTCAACAGAAGTGGATGCCCGTCTGAGCTTTGACACTGACGCCTGTATCATCAAAGCCCGTAAACTGATCAAACTGTACGAAGAAGCCGGTGTTGGCAAAGACCGGATTCTGATTAAACTGGCCTCTACCTGGGAAGGTATTCGTGCCGCAGAAGTGTTGGAGCAAGAGGGCATTAACTGCAATCTGACGTTACTGTTCAGTTTTGCCCAGGCCCGTGCCTGTGCCGAAGCCGGTGCCTTCCTGATCTCCCCGTTCGTGGGTCGCATCATGGATTGGCACAAAGCCAAAACAGGCACCTCCGGCTATGAAGCCGCAGAAGATCCGGGCGTTCTGTCTGTTCAGACCATTTACAACTATTACAAGTCCATGGAATACAGCACCATTGTTATGGGGGCCAGCTTCCGCAATATTGGTGAGATTCTGGAGCTGGCCGGTTGCGACCGTCTGACTATCAGCCCGCCATTGCTGGAAGAACTAAGCCAGAATGAAGAACCCGTTATTCAGAAACTGTTTTCTGAGATAAACAAGCCTGCTGCTCGTCCGAAAGCCATGACTGAAGCCGAGTTTCGCTGGGCGCATAATCAGGATCCAATGGCCACTGAAAAGCTGGCCGAAGGGATTCGCAACTTTGCCCTGGATCAGGGTAAGCTTGAAGACCTTATCCGCAGTAAAATGTGAATTCTATTGATGATTTCTCCTCGTTCCCACGCTCCAGCGTGGGAATGCATACCGATACTTCCGACGGACTCCGTACCTGTTGACGGGTGTGGTATGCATTCCCACGGAGGACCGTGGGAACGAGGGCGATCTGGATTTATGCACGACAAATGCTGTCTGCATTCAGATGCAACGCTGTTTTCATCAACAGTGACATGGGATAATACATTGCAGCAATAAACACCATGAAGTTTCCCCCTATGCAGCTTGATAACCCCCTTCTTCCCAATTACGACTTTGATGCCCACCTGGTCGCCGGGTTAACGCCCATAGAGCGTGATTCCGAACTGGATTTTATTATTGACCGCCCCAATGGCATGCAGGGTTTCATTATTAATATAACGACCCGGGGAAAAGGGATGATCTTCAGGGGAGAGGATCAGTTTGAAGTGGGTCATGGTGATTTGCTGTTATTCCCCCCGGAGGCTGCGCATTTTTACCAGCGCCATGATCAGGAACCCCGGTGGTACCATCGCTGGATTTATTTTCGTCCAAGAGGTTTCTGGTCAGAACTGTTGAGCTGGCAGTTAAGCACGGGTGGTGTATACCTCACCAAAAACTTGTCAGAAGACAGCGTTCAACTAATTGAATCACTGTTTATTGACGTTGATCTGGCTTCAAAACAGGATACCCCCTTCAGCGGAGAGCTCGCGGTTAATTTGCTTGAACAGCTACTTATTCGCTGTAAAACGCTTCAACCTGAAAATGCCATCAGAAAGCTTGATCCCAGAATAATTGAAGTGATCAATATTATGTCAGACAACATTTGCAGGGAGTACAGCGTTGAGGAATTAGCGTCCCGGGTGTATTTGTCTGCTTCCAGGTTAGCTCATTTGTTTCGCGAGGACGTGGGCTCTACTATTATTCAGTGGCGTAATGATCAGCGTATTAATTACGCCAAACAGCTTTTAACAACCAGTCAGATATCCATCAACAGAATCAGTAGAATAGTGGGTTATACCGACCCATTGTATTTTTCAAGGATTTTTAAGCGTGTTATTGGTGTGAGTCCAAAAGCTTTTCGCAATTATCATGTTTCCATTGAAGAGGATTAGCCCTGACGATCGATCTGAAGCGAAATCCCCCTTAATTTCCAGAAAGAGTAGTAGACCATGGCCGTTTTCCTGTTATGCCTGTTTTGCCTGTTTCTTGGCTATAAATTTTACAGCCCTTTTGTTGAGCAACAGGCAGGCATTGATCCTGATGCCCTGACGCCGCAAAAGCGTTTTAATGACGGCGTTGACTATGTTGAAATTCATCCGGTAAGAGCCTTTCTGATCCAGTTTCTGAATATAGCCGGTGTCGGCCCTATTTTTGGCCCCATCCTTGGTGCCCTGTATGGCCCCATCGCGCTGGTATGGATTGTTTTGGGGAATATCGCCGGTGGCGCAGTTCATGATTATTTCTCGGGGGTATTGAGCATTAAGGAAAACGGCAAGTCTCTGCCCGAAATTGCCGGGCATTATTACAATATTTATTTCAAAGGGGTCATGCTCGTTTTTACCACGATGCTGCTGTTTTTTGTGGGTGTCGTGTTTATCATGAGCCCTGCGGGGCTACTGAGTAACCTCAGCTATTTTAAAGGAACCTTTCTGGCCAGTAATACGTTCTGGGTATTGCTGATTCTTGGCTACTATTTTCTGGCAACCCTGCTTCCCATTGATAAAATCATTACCCGACTGTATCCACTGTTCGGCCTGCTGATGATTGTGATGACTACATCAATTGCCGTAGCTCTGCTGATTGACGCGCCCAACATGCCAGAAATTACAGATGTATTTGCTTACTTTTCCCATACTGAGGAACCGTTGTTAGCGCCTGATCCGGGTGGGTTGTCTGTGTGGCCCCTGCTGTTTTTAACCATAACCTGCGGTGCCATCAGTGGCTTTCATTCGACTCAAGCCCCTATCATGGCGCGCTGTTTGACCAATGAAAAATATGTTCGACCCGTTTATTACGGTGCCATGATGGCCGAAGGGGTGGTTGCCTGCGTGTGGGCCCTGGCGGGTATATCGGCGTTCCCCGGTGGTTATGCGGAACTGCAGTCTGTGCTCGACCAGGGTGGCCCTGGCCTGGTAGTGAATCAGGTAGCATCCAGTTATTTAGGCGTTATGGGCGGTATCATGGCGATCATTGCTGTGGCGGTTTTCCCCATCACTTCCGGTGATACTGCCTTTCGCTCGCTTCGCCTGACCCTTGTTGACGCCTTTAATATTCCTCAAAACATGCGTAACCGTATTTTTCTGGCGGTACCCATTTTAGTTGTCGCCTACCTGATCACCTTTGTGGACTTCTCATTAATCTGGCGGTATTTTGCATTCTCTAACATGCTGTTATCCACCAGCGTGTTGTGGCTGGCAACAAAATACCTGTTCGACCGGGGAACCTTTCACTGGATTGCCAGCCTGCCTGCCGTGATTGGTAGCAGTGTGACACTGTCTTATATCCTCAGTGCCAGCATTGGTTTCGGCATCCCGATGGCATCGGCCCGACCCGCCGGAGCCATCATTGGCGTTATTATTTTAATCATCCTGATTATTGTTGATCGTAAAGCAAGGCGGGATTAATCCGGGTGTAATTAAAAGTGTTCCCTGGTTGCTGCCATCTGAGAGGCTGGGGGTCTTTCATTTTGCATTAGCATGAACAAACCATGGATTGTCTATTTTTGGAATGCAAAACGACAGAACCGGTCCGGGCTTTCATGTGGTAGACGACGTTAGTTATGCAAAATGAAAGACCTGACCCCGATTTTTTTTGTTCTTCTAAACTCCGTGAGCTCTGTGCCTTTTATGCCCCTCGGGTACTGTGGTGAAAAAACACACCCTCCCAGATAGATTGAAATCAGGAAGTTATTTGTTGAAATAATGCATGGATTTATGTGTAATCGAATACAAGATATGGGCTAACTGAATACCCTGCCAGTTTTGAAGCCCTTGCAGCACATGGATACTTCCTTAATGTCCATCCAAAGATGTTTTCTTGGGATATGCTTCCGCTGAAGGTTAAAAATAACATCGCGCTATGGGAGTTTAAACGACAGTGGGTGTTGCCAGATTCATAATGAAAATATAAAAAAATGGTACTTTTTTTCATCGATCATGAAAT
>NZ_JAVRMB020000283.1:0-13298 GCF_031844845.1 Endozoicomonas sp. | reverse complement strand
GTCTTTGAGTCACTCAAAGGGTTTAGTTGTTTTTACTATATATATGCAGTTTTATATTTAAATAAATCACTTCATTACTTATTTCCTCTGGCTAGCATTAACAGATGTACCATATTTAGGGATGCCAATATTACTTGAATGTAACTATTTGGCACCTTTGGAAAGCACATCTTGTGCTTCCTGATGGGTTTAGACCGTAACTGCTCATTTTTTGTAGGCAAAAGTGTTCATATTGAGGGGCTTACCCCTGATTTTACTGGACTGTAGTCAATCAACAACAAAATTCACCTACAAATTCTGAGCAGTTACTTTAGACCACTACATATTGATTAATCGAACTTTGGTTTCCATTTATTTTTCTGAAATACAGCAAAACAAACAGGTACTGATACGCTATTAATCAATAGGTGGTTATTTGTCTGATTGGGAAAAACAAGAGGTAGGTGCTGAATAGTTACCATTGAAAGTAAATAACAATGCAGAAGCATGAAATATTGAACCGGACAAATATAAGGAAGTAATCATGGATGGAAATTCAGGTCAAAATCAAGTTGCAGGCACAAATTCATCAGACGATTTAACGGGAACGTCAGGCGCTGACATTCTTAATGGAATGGCGGGTGATGATGTTCTTAATGGTGGTGCCGGAGCAGATATCTATGATGGGAGTTCCGGTAGTGATCGTTATATATTAAGTGATACGGATGCGGTTGATACCTTATTTTTCCAAAACAGTGGAAGTGAACAGGATGTTCTTGATATCAGCAGTTTGTTGCCCGATTCTGGTGTCAACGCCAGTAATTTGAAGCAATTTGTTAAAATTAACGCCGCTGGTGTTTATTTAGATTCTACCGGTTCCGGTCAGTTTTCCACAGAGAATCAAATTGCACGATTTGCTGCCAGTAATCCTCCTTTGAATGCAATGGTGGCTGTTCAGGTTGCTGATACATCCGTTCTTCACTTTGACTGGACTGAAACCGGCAATATTCCTTTGCTGGACACCCCTGCACAAACGGGCGAAGAAGGTGCCGGGCTGAATGAAGTCAGCGGTACACACCTGGGTGATACTCTGCAGGGAACCAACGGTAACGATGCCCTTTACGGTTCCTGGGGTGATGATGTTATCAGTGGTGGTGCCGGAGCAGATCTCTATGTAGGAGGCGCAGGCAGCGACCGGTATGTATTGGATTACACAGAATCTGTCGCTACGCTGGACTTTAAGTCAACCACCTTTGAAAAAGATGTTCTGGATGTCAGTCAGCTGCTTCCGGGTGTCACCGCCGACAATCTTGATAATCACCTGATGGTGACTGATGGGGGCGTTTATCTTGATGTTGCCGGGGAAGGCAATTTTACTGATGAGCAGAAGATTGCTGAATTCACTGAAGACAGTATTTTTTCTAATAACGAGATTCGTATTCAATTAGCAGGAAATACACAGGTAACCTTTAACGTCATTTCAAGGGCAGGGGTGTATCTGGACGCGGGGGAATCATTTCAGACCAGTGAAGTATTGGCTGGCAGGATAGAGAAATTCAATCCCAGGGGGGAGGATGAAGTTTACGGCAGTGGCCCTGATTCGACGATAAATACGGGTTTTTTACGAAGCCAGGCAGGTGAGAAATTCCACTTCAAGCTGGATGAGAGCGATGTCAGAGAGGCTTTTGGCGGCAAGGCTGATGAAATGGTGGATGGCTCCAGTGTTGAGGGGACAGGTGTTGCCAAAGATGATGATGTCGCGGATCACCGGCTTTGGGGTTATGGTAAGGAAGGTAAAGACACGCTCATAGGTAATGAGGAAGGGGCTTACCTGGACGGTGGTGTTGGTGATGATAGAGTTGAATCCGGTTCTGGCCGGAATATGGTGATTGGCGGAGCTGGAGAGGATGAATTCGCACTGACCCTGGAGACAAGCACTGACTCCGATTTAAGATCCGACCTCCTCTACGATTATACCAGTATTGAAGGGCATCGTGATCTTCTTGATCTTCAGGGGATTCTTCCTGCAGAGGCTACCGCTGCAAACATTCATTCCTATGTAAAAGTAACGGATGCCGGTGTTTACGTTGATATAACCGGAACGGCAACCTTTGTTGCTGCAAACCAGTTGGTCCGCTGGGGCGAGAAGGTTGAGTTCGATAATCTGATCAACCTGCGCCTTGCCGACGGATCTGAAATTCAGTTGAACCGTGATGAGGCTCTGTCAGAGTTTGATGGTGGGGACGGTAATGATCAATTAAAAGCAGGTGAGGGCAGTGACATCCTGAGAGGTATGGGGGGTGATGATGTTCTTGATGGTGACGCTTTGTCCCAAACCAAAAGTGCGGATTATCTTTATGGCGGTGACGGTAACGATAAGCTCCACGTAGACAAACTTGACCTGGAAGATGGTGTCGTTGATGGCGGTGCCGGTTACGATACCATCAGGCTTAAGGAAGATGCGGGCGAGTCCGTGACCATGGATTTGCGGGCATCCAATGTGGAGAAAGCGTTTGGTAGTGCCAGTGATGACGTGATCGATGGTTCTGGTTATACCGACACCGCCGGTGGCTACAACAGGGATACCGGTGATTACGAAACAGTAGAAGCCCAGCGCCTGAGCCTGTATGGACGTGATGGTGAGGATACGCTGACGGGCGGTGTCGGACGCGACTATCTGGATGGTGGTACTGGCGATGATACGATCTCAGGTGGTCAGGGGCGTGATTTACTGGCCGGAGGCAGTGGTAACGATGTTTTCGTTCTGGCAGATGATAATGAAATTGATACCATCTGGGATTTTAAATCAACCGGTGATGAGACGGATTCTCTCGATATAAGTGCTTTTATCGGCGATGACTTTGATTATGAAAACCTGGCAGAGTACCTGTATATAGATGATAACTACATCTATTTTGATAAAACCGGGCAGGGACAGTTTACCTATGATGAGGTCATTGCAAAATTTGGTGGTGGGTCCTCCATCACCTCGGCTTTAACAATAAGTCTTGGGGAAACGACCGTCATTGCCGGTGTGAATGAAGCACCCAGAGTGGCAACTGCTCCTGATATCACTGGCGAGACTTCCGGTTCTGTTGTGGAAGACAGTTCAGTGGTCACTTTCAGCAGTGCTACCGGAACACACCAGGGCAACAGTAACCGGATGGCTTCAAACCTTATTGATGGCGATGACGCGGAAGGTGATTACTGGTCATTTCCTGCCTCAGTGGTCAGTGAACAGCCTGCTGCCACACTGGTGCTTGATGGCAGCCAGACCCTGAATATGCTGCATTTGAATTTTGAGCAGGATAGCAATCAGGTATCCTATCGCCCCGACCAGATCAAAGTCGAATACCAGGACAATAACGGCAACTGGGTTGACCACGGAACTTATGACACCACGGCCAGTGAAATAAATACCCTGAGTTTCGCCGAAGTGACCACTGGCGAAATTCGCCTGACCATGATTGGCAACAGCGCGTCACCCAATGGCAATATTGCCATTAACCAGGTCACAGCGAATCTGGGTGCTTTTGGTCAGCTCAATGCCAGTGATCAGGATGCTGGCGATACTGCGTCATTCATCAGCCTTACTGCTGAAGCCGGCCAGTACGGTACTCTGAGCCTTACATCGGACGGACAATGGACCTACTTGCTTGATGACAGTTTGACCCAGGCATTGGCCGAAGGTCAGACCGATACCGAAACCTTCACTGTCACAGCTATAGACAACGATGGTCTGACCACTACCCAGAATCTCACCGTGACCGTCAATGGTCGCAATGATGCCCCTACGGCAACGGAAAATACCGTGACACTGGTCGAGGATCAAAGTCGCAGCTTTGCCCTGAGTGAGTTTGGGTTCAGTGATATTGACACCGGCGACACGGTGCAGTCAGTAACGATCGCCCAGTTGCCTGCAGCGGGTATTTTGACTCTGAGTGGTTCAGCCGTCACAGCGAATCAGGTCATCACAACGGCCGATATCCCGAACCTGGTATTTACTCCTGAAGCCAATGGCGATGGTGCAGGTTATGCTGATTTCAAGTACACCGTCAGTGACGGTACCGCTAGCAGTTCGGTGCAAACCCTGACCTTTGATGTCACCTCCGTTAACGACAACCCGGTACTTGAGATACCAATTTCCTCCGCTCCGGATGTGCGTATTTATTTTGAAGCTTCGGAGGTGAAAAGCTTTGGGGATCTGGAATCTTCCGGTTGGAATCTTTACGAAAATACGACGTCGGGTGGAACCGATATTCAGGCAACAACACTGACTGATGTGGATACCGAGTCTCACGGCGGCAATATGGAATATCTGAGCCTTGATGGCAACGATGCCACCGCAGAAGCTTTTTTGATTCAGGATTATCAGGGAAACAGTGCGCTAAATCTGCCAACCATGTATTACAACTTTACTGATGCAGAAATGGCAGCGTTTAAAGATTCCGGATTCAAAGTTTCCATGACCGTAATGAACTCCGGCACCAATAATATTTCTCTGGGTGAACCCCCGAGTGCAGATTCCAATAACCGGTTTGGTTTTGAAAATGGGATACCGGATGATAACCAGTTCCATGACATTGTCATTCAGGCACACTTTACGGAAGACGATGCTCTGGTGATTGATTCCTATACAGTGGACGGTAATGACGCAACCTATGTATTGGCTAATGATGGTCGGAACGAAAATTTTGACGACTTTACCTTGTCTTTCGGTGCTTCCAGTTCGGCTTCCACAACGGTTGACAACAGTATGCTGGTCCAGTCAGTGAAGATGGAGATACTGCCCAGCGATTTTTACATCTTTGAAAAAGATGCCTTTGACCTGTCACTTCCTGTGGGCGCTTTCAGTGATATTGAAGACGACCAGTTAACGTACTCGCTTAAAGAGGGCTCTCCTGACTGGCTGACCATAAACAGCGAGACAGGCATAATGACCGGTACGCCTGCCAACGGTGATGTTGGCGCGCAAACCGTGACAGTGGTCGCGACAGATTCAGGGAACGCATCAGCGGAAAACAGTTTTGTGATTAATGTGCAGAATGTCAATGATGCGCCAACGGCTATTAGCCTGGACAGTACCGAGGTGTTGGAAAACAGTGCCGGAGCCGTTGTCGGTACGTTGAATACCACGGATGTTGATGTTAATGATACTCACAGCTACACCATCAGTGACAACCGTTTCGAAGTGGTTGCCGGACAGGTTAAATTAAAAGACGGTGTCAGTCTGGATGCAGAAACCGAGTCACCCCTGACGCTCAGTGTGACGGCGACGGACAGTGGCGGTGAGAGTGTCAGTGAAGATTTCACCCTGACGGTTACCAGTGTGAATGAGGCGCCTGTTATCGATGGGCTGACCACTGAATCAGTGTTCGCAGATAGTTCAGAGGTCACTTTTAGCAGTGCTACCGGAACACACCAGGGCAACAGTAACCGGATGGCTTCAAACCTTATTGATGGCGATGATGCGGAAGGCGATTACTGGTCATTTCCTGCCTCAGTGGTCAGTGAACAGCCCGCTGCCACGCTGGTGCTTGATGGCCGTCAGACCCTGAACATGCTGAATGTCAATTTTGAAGTGGATGGAAATCAGGTTCCTTTCCGGCCCGAGCAGATCAAGGTTGAATACCAGAACAGTAGCGGTAGCTGGATTGACCATGGAACTTATGACACCACGGCCAGTGAAATTAACACCCTGAGTTTTGCCCAGGTGACCACCACCGAAATCCGCCTGACCATGATTGGCAACGGTGATTCACCCAATGGCAATATTGCCATCAACCAGGTCACGGCAAATTTAGGCGCCATTGGTCAGCTGAGTGTCAGTGATCCGGATGCTGGCGACACCGCCTCATTTGTGAGTATGACGGATGCCGTTGGGGATTACGGTACTCTTAATCTGTCGTCTGATGGCAGCTGGACCTATGTGCTTGATGACAGCCTGACTCAGGTACTGACCGAAGATCAGGTAGAAACAGAGAGCTTTACCATTACCGCCGTGGACAGTCAGGGCGAAACCTCGACTCAAAATCTCTCCGTCACCGTTAATGGCCCTAATAACGTACCCGATGTTGCTGGCGGTGATGGTGACGATACCTTGCTGGGTACTGACGGTGCAGACCTTATTCTCGGCGGTGCCGGTAATGATATATTAACCGGCGGTGCAGGCAGTGATGTATTTGACTTTAACACTGCGGATTTGGGAACCGGTGCGGTACCGACAGAAGATGTCATCACGGACTTTCAGGCGGGTCAGGGAGGGGATGTGGTTGATCTCAGGGATATTCTGGTTGACGATAGTGATCCCCTTGATAACTATCTGAGCCTGAACTTCGAAAATGGAGATACCACTATTGAAGTGAAACCTTCCGGGGATAATGACATTACTCAGAAAATCAAACTGGAAGGGGTTGATTTGACCGGGTATGGCGGCGGCGTTACCGATGCAGATATTCTGAACAACCTGATTGATGAGGGTAATCTTCAGATAGACTGATTCGGTACCTGCTTTTGATATGCCGGGCGCTTTATTCGATTAAAGCGCCTTTTTTGTGGTGCGCTGGATATGGCGAGTAGAGCCAGTCTGCGCTGTTCCGGCAGGTATGATGGCGGTTGGATGATTTGTTGGTGAAAGTCCGCTATCGACCCGGCCTGACAGTAGGTGTTTGAGGCGAGGGGAAGGATTAGCCGAGCGGCAAGGCTGTCCATCGCGAGGTGGAATCTGACGGTCTCTGACTCAATCCCAAGTGGTTGCTGGTTATGGTGACGGTTGCAATCTTCATATTCCAGGTAGCGCTGGTTTATCAAAGGTCTATTTATTCTGGGTGTCTCAGTTCAGTCTGATGGACTGGTTGCCACCACCACGATTCCACAGAGCCCTGCTGCGCAGGTACTTGAAAAGATAGGTCACTGGCAATTTGATCCAGTTCTTTTAAGGATTTCATAGTGATTAATTTACTCTTTAAAATCCGGCGTGCTTTGGTGATGCGCTTCATATCCAAATCTTCCGCATCGCCGGACAACACCCACTCATCAAAAAGATCGAGTGCACTTTTGCGTACTGTTGTTAACCAATGGCGAGCCACATCAGAAGGCATATGACGGGTATTTTCAGGCGGATTACTGAGTGAGTGCAGCAGTTCATAAAATGCCGGTTCGGTCGCCTGCCAGAAAGAGTGATCTACCATGCTGGTGTCGCCTTTGGCATCTGATGGGCGGTTAAACCAACCGGCTTTTACCTGCCCTCTCAGTAAAAAGACAGCATCTTTAGCGGCGGCTAATATCTGACTGACGAATAGTATGAAATTGTCCCGGTAGTCGTCTGCCACATTCAGCAGTGGCATTTGATGGTCGTACCAGCAGCGAGCTTTCATGTTGTCCATGTCGTAGCCGAAACACCACAATCTTGCCGGTAATTCTTCAACTTCAGCCAGTTCAGCAATAAACTCAGCTCTTTCCTCATTAAATAGGCGAGTGATTTTTGCGGCCTGATCGCCATTATTGTCATCTTGACAACTCAAACCTAACCAGTGCCGGTAGCCCAATCCCCCCTGTTGACCTTTAAGAGTTAATGGTGGTTTTACCTTTTTAGGGTCGAACCGGTAGGGGGTCAGAGGATGAAGCCAAGGACCGTCGTAGTTTGTGCCATAATTTTTGGTTCGGTAATGGGTCAGCAATTCAGAGGATTGGCAACCACATAGTGTGCAATCCCCTTCCTTTAGATCACTTGATGCGAACCTTATACGACGAGGCATCCCCCAATACATCTGTAAAGGACTGACATCCTGGGGTTCTGTGGTTACCCCTTTGTTGTCAGAATGTCTGGTTTCGCACATCCATGGAAAAGGATTCTCATTGCCATTGGCAGAAACCACTTCAAAGTCTTCGTTACTTAATACATTCAGCCATAACTTCTGCCAGAGAGTGCTTTGATCGTTTTGTGGCATAACCAGTGTTGTTAAAGGCCCTCCTCCCCGTAAACCAACCCTGTGGCCTACACCACCCGCAGGTGCATTGGCCTGAAGGGTGAAAAGCGCAGTAGCCGCACAGGATAGGCAAGCCCCTTCAACCGTGCCACCTTTGACAAAATGATCAAGATTATCTTTAAGGGTTTTACCCCCTGGAGCTTCAATCAAAAGACCGGCTAATGGCTTTAGTTCACCATCGGGCATATCAAAATCCTGCAAAAATGCCGAACCCTCAGGATTAATCAATTCAAAAGCCGGTGATAATTTCTCCAATGCAGTTTTGAACTCAGACTCATCGGGGGGCGTTTCCCAGCATTCCTGCCACCCGTCTTCATTTTCCGGGGCAAATGCAGTTTGTAGTAAACCAATCAAGAATTGATACAGCGCACCCTGAAAATCAGGTCTTGGGGCTGCTATCTCAACCACAGGGTTTTCGGCCTCTGCAATTTTCCAGGGGGTTATTTTCTCACGGCTACCATTTGCCCGCAGCACAGGTATCCAGGGATCATTGATCAGATTCATTAGTACTCCAAAGTTGCCCTAGCCGACTGAAGATTTTTCAAATATAGGAGCATTTAGCCAGCTGGCAAGTTTTTATTAAGCTATGAAATGGCTTGAAATTTTTAAATACGGATTGTTTTTACCTGCTACGTTAATTCATGTTACATGACAGGTATTTATGTCTTTCATGTATGAACCGCTATGTAATGGGTTCTAAAAATGTTCCCCACTTGAGTGGGGTTATCTCGCCAAATCCCAGCCACCTTCTGGTTGGTAAAAACGCTCGATGTCAGCGGTTAATGGCAATATCTCTTGCCACTTCAGCGCAGGTTGTTCAATTTTTAACTGCTCTATTGCGGCCAGCCATTGTGGAGTAATACTCTCTCTGGCTTTTTCCCATTCATGTTTCGGCAGACTGATTTTACTGAGTGACCAGCCATGCTTTTTATGCTGGGCGTAAGGCACCAATTTATTATTTTCAGGTATCGCCAGTATTACCGATGCACTATCGCCTGTGAGACGGGTAGGAATATTGACATCCTCATCCCAGCCGCCACTTTGACCTGCGGATTTAACGGTATAACCGTGACGCATTTCCAGCTGATTGAACTCCCCCATCCCCTGCTGGCTTTTTTGTTCGGCTTTTGCCTCAAAAAAAGCTTCTTCCAGTACTTCAGGTATATCAATATCAGCATCCCGCCCGTACACGCTTTCAATGAGATGCCGTGCATCCTGCGGCATGGAAAAGCCGTTCTGCTGCAATAGTACCCGGATCGTCAGCCAGAGTTGACCAACATTGATATATACAGCCTGAGTACCTGGTAATAAAACTCTCAGCCAGTTCTTATGCTCTACTTTGCCAGGGTCTGGTGACAGCAGGTACAGGCATGGTGGATCACGCCTGTCCTGAGCATCCGAACCGCTGATGCAGTTACCATCAATATCCCGAATATGACGCTGCAAACGACCAGCCCGTTGAATCAACAAATCAACAGGTGCCAAATCGGAAATCATGACATCAAAATCCAGGTCGAGGCTTTGTTCAACCACCTGGGTAGCGATAAGTACCTGAGACAGTCTTTGTTCACTGGTGGAATTTTTACCAAACCGTTTGAGTACATCAGCTTCAATAACCTGACGATCAACCATGGCAAAGCGACTGTGGAACAAGGTCAGTTTGTCGGCGTCCATCCAGTCTTGCTGTTGCAGGGTCTGGTATGCCGAACGGGCATCTTTAACGGTATTGCGTATCCAGCAAATGCAACGCCCGGAAGCCACCGTTTGCTTTATGAGGTCAATAGCCTTTTGCTCATCGTCCAGCCTTTGTACATTCACTGTGCGTTCCACACTGGGCCGGGTGGGAACAGGATTTTCGTTCAACCCATCCTCTGACCATTGAGTGGCTAATGGATAGTCATTCTTTTTTTCAATATTCTTTGTTTCAAGAGCAGGTGCTTCCGTTATCCCACGCCCCTGAGCAAAGGATAAAAGCAACTGCTGCCGCATAATTTCAGGCAAGGTGGCGGATAATAGAATGGCGCTTCCGCCCTGTGCTGCATGGGCTTTTAGTAATGCGCCCAGCAAGCTTTGCATATAAGGATCGTAGGCATGTACTTCATCAACCAATAAGACTTTACCGGTTAAGCCCAGCATCCGTAACGACTGATGTTTAGCCGGTAATATACCCAGCAACACCTGATCTATGGTGCCGATACCCACATCGGCTAATAATGCTTTTTTGCGACTATCCGCAAGCCAGGCATTGCAATAGGCTGTGGCAGAAATATCATCACAATCATAATTTTTATCCGGCATCTGTTCTGCTATTGCCACTGAATCCTGAAAATCCTCTGATAATTGACTGGCACCATGAGCGAGCACCAATGATGGTTTTTCATGGTCTGAGTAAAGAGCACGATAGCTTTTTCCCAGTCGATCATACATGGCGTTGGCTGTTGCCATGGTTGGCAAACCAACATACAGGCCATTGGCCAGTCCGGCAGCCATCAAACGATGCACCAGCACCATTGCCGCTTCTGTTTTACCGGCACCGGTTACGTCTTCCAAAAGAAATAACTGAGGCTTATTGGTGATGCTTACTTGCTGAGAATAAGCCTGTAACGGCGTTAATGTTTCTATGAAGGGAAACTGCTGCTTGATAGAGTCAAAAGGTGTGATCGAACGGGTTTGAAATTCTGCTTTTGCAAGCACTTCTTCAGCTTTTACCAGAGCTGTATTCTGCCAATAAATACCCAGCGCTTCTTCACCGGATTGGTACCTGAAAACGTCCTGATCTGATCCCAGCCAGTCAGACAGCACCGCTAAACCGGCTAATTGCCAGGAAGCGGCTTTGAATGAATCTTCAGATATTTTCAACAGAGGTGTTATATCGGGCAACCAGTGTCGGATGATTTCACCCACGAACTGCCCGGCGGCCAATTCATCCTCTTCCAGAAGAAATGATGTTAACCCTTTGATTGATTTAACAGGAGGCTGACCGTGATGACCACAAACGACTTCCATCCACCCTGAAATCGGTTTTTTTGATTTTTTAGGAAAGACATCGGATAGCTGGAAGAATAATTTTTTTTCCCACAGGCAAAAACCAAGAGAGTCATGACGATGTTTGTAAACACAACGACCAGCATATGGTACCAGAGAGGATGACAGGTTCGGTACCAGGTTTTGAAATGCCCGAAAGAATTTACCAAGATCATGAAGCATCAGACAAAAGCAAAACCAGTCGCGAAGCCATTCAGGTTTTACCTCTAACTGTTTTGCCAGGTTGCCACATAAATCCTTATCAGGATTGAGCAGGCAATAGCCTACCGCCGCCACATCCAGAGAGTGGTAAGCCAACAGATGATAATCATCCCCAGCTTGTTCCTGATCTCTTTTTGCTTTCCCCCAATACTTGTAAAAAGACAGACCATTCATGTTTTTCAAAGGCATCCTGTAATTCGTTTGAATCAAGGTAACAAGACGCTGTTTCAACTTCCCTGACCAGTATCAATTTACCGAAATGATTACAAAGGAGGTTTATTGAGATAGGATTAAGGACTTATTAATATGATTGGATAATATCATAGGACATAATCCACCAGCTGGCGGGAGATAGTAAATTCAGGGGGCAACTCCGGGAGTGAGTCTTTATGAAACCAGCCGCCAAAGCAGAGTTCTTTTTCCTCTAAAACCAGCTCACCACTTTTGTACTCTGCGTGAAAACCAAGCATCAATGAGTGGGGAAAAGGCCAGCTCTGACTGAAGCAATAATTCACATCACCCAGCGTTAATCCTGTTTCTTCAAAAACCTCACGCCGAACCGCCGCTTCTGCACTTTCTCCAGGCTCGACATATCCAGCCACCAGCGTATGCATGGTTGACTGTTGTCCATGTCGAATATGACGAACCAAAAGCAGTTCCTCCCCTCGAGAGACGACAACAATAACGCAGGGAGAAATACGCGGATAGGTTGGATGACCACAGCCAGTACAGACCATCGCCCACTCTCCCGATTTTTCTCTCTTTCTATGACCACAACAACCACAGAAGGCATGCTCCTTTCGCGAAGTCAAAATCTGCAGGCTATGGCTGATATGGGCATATACTGTGGAGTCTGATACTGAAAGCAGTGACCGAATACTTGTGGTTTGCAAACCATCAGCAAGGCTGGAAAGCTCAACGATACCAACGGCTTGTTCATGCAAGTAACCAGTAACCACTGCCCGTTGGCTCATATGAGCCTCAAACTGATCCAGACTGTGCCACAGATAGTGATCTTCATCATTAACCACTATCTGACCATCATAAAGAACCAGCCAGCATTGAGCCGCTAATTCAGGTTGAAAGCCTGATAAAGGTTGGTAATCAATACCCGAAAGAAGCTCCGGATTGCCAGCATTTCCCTGATTAAACAGCAAAGTAAAACTCCTTCAATCCTTAAGCTGGCCCAGAACCAGAATAAGACTATTCACCGGCAAGCCAAAGGCAATTTCCGGACTGCTTCTGGATTTGTTCCAGTTTGGTTTTATGATTTTCCAACTCAGCATCGCTGGCTGATATTACTCGAAGTGCAGGTCTTTCTGATGGCAGTCTGCGAATAGCGCTGCCCCCCTCCTCTGAACCATCAGCACCCTGATCACCACTACCCAACAGCAGTGCCGTCTGGCCACCGGTCATGGTCAGGTAGACTTCCGCCAGGATTTCTGCGTCCAACAATGCGCCATGAAGCGTTCGGGATGAGTTATCAATAAAGTAACGCTTGCACAGGGCATTAAGGTTGTTTTTCTGCCCCGGGTGTTTTTTGCGGGCAAGTGCGAGGGTATCAACCACGCCACAGCAGGCTGTTACATTCGGAAAGCCACGGCGCAGCAGAGAAAACTCATGATTGATAAAACCGATATCGAACGGTGCATTATGAATGACCAGTTCCGCACCACGAATATACTCAAGAAACTCATCCGCAATGGTACTGAATACCGGCTTATCTACCAGGAATTCATTGGTAATACCGTGAATGCCTATGGCTTCCTGTTCAACCACCCGCTGCGGGTTGATATAAACATGGTAATGATTCCCCGTCAGCTTGCGGCCAATCATTTCAACACAGCCTATTTCAATAATCCGGTGCCCCTGTTTGGGGTCTATGCCAGTGGTTTCTGTATCCAGAATGATCTGTCGCATGGGTTAAATAATCTCAGGTTTCAAGAATAAAGGGCTCACTTCCGGAAGGCTTCAGCACCTTTACAGGCCAGCTGATCGGCAATTTCATTTTCACGGTGCCCTGTATGGCCTTTAATCCAGCGCCAGTCTATTTTATGTCGCTGGTTCTGTTCATCCAGCAGCTGC
>NZ_JAVRMB020000282.1:0-4513 GCF_031844845.1 Endozoicomonas sp. | reverse complement strand
TGTTTTTATTGACCTGTGTTCCAGAGCAGTCGTTGGCTGGTCTATGAGCAACAGGATGACAGCAAAGCTGGTAACCGACTCGCTGGAGATGGCTATGTGGAAACGCAGGCCACAGGCTGGCTTGCTGGTACACAGCGACCGTGGAAGCCAGTACGTCTCAGAACGCTATCAGTCATTACTGAGCGGCAACGGATTTGTCTGTAGTATGAGTCGCAAAGGGAATTGCTGGGATAATGCAGTGGCCGAGAGTTTTTTTCATACACTGAAAACAGAACTCATTCATCATGAGGATTTTCAGACTCGTGAAGAGGCCCAACAGGCAATTTTTGAGCATATCGAAGTGTTTTATAACCGTCAGAGAAAGCACTCGAGCAATGGCTACCTGGCACCGTTCAAGTATGAACAAGAACTTGCCAAGTCAGCGTAAAAAAGTGTCCGGAAAAGTCTTGCCATATCACTTCTATCTGGCTCACCAGGTCAGGCTGCAACATGCTAACATTTTGTAGTTATACTGTCGTGCTATTTGGTAGTAACCAAAGGCTTTCCCGAGAGCCATGGAAAGCCTGGTTTTGGGCACGGTTGAGCTCCCGAAGTTCAGGAGCCGATATTATATGTTGATGTAAAGGTGAGGGTTTGGGGAAGTGGCATTGTAGAAAGTACCAGCCCTCCGTCATTCTCGCGAAGGCGGGAATCTACCACGTAGTGGATCCCCGCCTTCGCGGGGATGACGATGGTATATTCTTAATTGCAGCTTCCCTTACGACTGTTTTGCTAATGGACGCCGAGTAATTGAGCCTGTATCTCTCTCTCAAGCAATACGGCCTGCTTATTATAATGGCGATGAAACAAATCGTCTGTTTCGTTCCTATTGGTACTGTCCCTGTATCGAATAGTAAACTGCTCGCTGTTGTAGGGAATACTGACTTCCATATGATGCTGGTCCTTCTCCGTTAAATTGGCTTCAATCATTCCCGGTTCATTTTTCGTGACTTTCCAGCCAAGGCGGGAGGCAGCGGTGATGATATCTCTGCCAACCTGATCGACAGAAATGCTCGGGAGGCTGTCGATAGGGGCGTCAATAGTGTGGATGGTTGTTGAAGTGCTGCAGCCAGCAAGCAGCAGTGACAGAACTATCGATAGAAAAGATACTGCCAGTAAACGGTGAATCATACTTATATACTCCGGAACATGAATTCACCGTGAAAGTATCGTTACATTGATCAGATCTAACCAGTTATTCTTTATTTTCTTCATCATCAGGTTTGCTGTTCACTGGGGCGGAGTTACGAACAAGATAATGAAGTCTCATCAGATGCAGCTCGTCGTAATACACCTGTTCCTGAAGCGCTTCAAACACTGAGCGCAAGCGCTCGGTGCCATGCTCTTGAAAAACCTGCATAACCCTTTCCTGTTGATCAGGCGAAAGCCCGGATTTGCGTATAAAAGCATCGCTGAAGGGCAGGTCGGCCACTTCTGTATGATATTTGTGGAGATGGCCCAGCAAGGTGCTGAGCTTTATCTCAAAGTGATTCAGCATCTCGTCCAGACAGTTAACTTCAGCAAACTTCTCGCCAACCGCAACATGTCTGCCAGAAGGGTATGTTTTTCTCTCCCGGGTTATCTGGCTGGGGGCAGAGGCACGGTTATAATTTGGTATTTCAGTAATCTGATGAGCCTGGCAAAACTCGATGATCTCCCGAAGGAAAGCGTCACCATAGCGATTCAGCTTGACGCTACCCACACCATTGATCTGCAACAGGCTTTCGTTTGACTGGGGAAACCAGGCTGACATCTCCACCAGAGTTTTATCAGAAAAAATGACGTAAGGGGGGACGTTTTCCTCATCGGCCAATGATTTTCGGCAGGATCGCAATTGCTCAAACAGTCCACGGTTATAGTCAAGATCCGTTTGTTTGCGGGTGGCTTTTTCTGAAAAATCCCGTTTTTGTGTCAATCTTATCTCGATCTGTTGCTCACCTTTTAATATCGGGCGTGCATTGCTGGTCAGTTTCAAACTGCCAAATTCCTGATCTTGAAGAATATAATTTTTCTGCATCAGGGTGCGTGCCAATTGCAGCCACTGTGGCTTTGAAAGCTCGGCGCCTATGCCATAGACAGACAATTGATCGTGACGTTTCTCAATAACCTTTTTGGATTTTGACCCGCGAAGCACATCAATCAAATAAGATGTCCCAAACATTTGCCCCGTGCGATAAATACAGGACAGCAGTTTTTGTGCTGCCGTGGTGACATTGGTAAGGGGCAGTTTTTCAGATAAACAGTTATCACAGAGATTGCATTTTTCCTCAGTGTATTGTTCACCGAAGTAATGCAGTAAAGGCGTTCGTCTGCAGTCCTCAGCTTCAGCAAAACCAATCAATGCATTGAGATGCTGGTTGGCTACCCGCTGTTCTGACTCTGATTTCTGATTAATAAAAAATTTGACCTTCTGAATATCCCCATACCCAAAAAGGAACTGACAATGGGCCGGCAGGCCATCACGACCGGCCCGGCCAATTTGCTGGTAATAGCTTTCGATGTTCTGAGGCATATCATAGTGCAGCACAAAACGGACGTTAGATTTATTAATGCCCATGCCAAAAGCAATCGTCGCGACGATGACCTGGATATCATCCCGAATAAAAGCGGCCTGGTTGGCGGTTCTTTGTGCACTGGAGAGACCGGCATGGTAGGGAGCAACCGAACATCCATTCTTCAGTAGCAGTTGAGAGAGCTCATCCACCTGTTTTCGTGAATTACAATAGATGATGCCGGATTGATTGTTAAACTTTTCAATCAGCTTGAAGGTCTGGTCAACCGGTTTTTGCTTTTCAGAGACTTCTAAAAACAGGTTAGTACGATTAAAACTGGCGATAAACTCATTGGAGTCTGCCATCTGCAGGATGTTTTTAATATCCTGCTGGACTCTGGGTGTGGCGGTTGCTGTGAGGGCTATACAAACTGCGGCAGGAAAGCTTCTTCTTACTTCAGCCAGCTGTCGGTATTCCGGGCGAAAATCGTGTCCCCATTCCGATATACAGTGGGCTTCATCAATGGTCAGGCAGTCGACATTCACTGAGTTCAACAAGTGCCGGGTGCGTTCCAGCATCAGTGTTTCCGGTGCCATGTAGAGTAATTTGACAGCACCGCTGTGAACCCGACCTATGGTGTCATGATATTCGGAACTGCTGAGGGTGCTGTTCAACAGTGCTGCCGGGATTCCCAGCGCCAGCAACTGGTTAACCTGATCCTCCATCAACGATATCAAAGGAGAAATGACCAGCGTGAGCCCCGGGAGGATCAGGGCAGGGATCTGATAGCAAACGGACTTCCCACCACCGGTTGGCATGATGGCCAGAGTGTCCTGACGATTTAAAATATTATCGATAATCGCTTTCTGATGAGAGCGGAAGTTATCGTATCCAAATACGTCTTGTAGTATCTGTATTGCTTGGTCAGACATATTGCAGTTCTATTAGTTGAATTGTGTATCCATAGGCACATTATTATTACCCATAAAATGGGAGGCAGGGGAAAATATTGCTAAAAGATGGATAATAATTAGAAGGGAGTATCTCCAAAATCATCAAACCCGTCTTTTGATCCATATGGTTTATTTTCTAATAGTCTGATGGTACTTGTGTTTTATTCGTATTGGAGAATGAATCAATCGGAAATCTTTGTGGAATATTGGAGTCTTGCATTCCTCTACCCTGTCTGTTGTCTAACCTCTGCAGCTGGCCATTAAAGCTGTCAATCATCACATCGGTGCTTTTCGCCCTGCTGATTCGCCCTATGGCCTTCGACTATCGCTCCAAATTACCCGATCCGCGCTGGCGTAATGCCTGGGACTGGGGGCTGTTTACCAGTGGTATCGTACCATTCATTGTCTATGGCGTGGCCTTTGGTAATATTTTTGTCGGTTTTGGCTTCCGGTTTGATGGCTATATGCGCTCAAGCTTTACCGGATGCGCTCAAGCTTTACCGGCTCCTTCTTTGACTTGCTCAACCCGTTCTCGCTGCTCTGCGGTATTGTCAGTGCCTCCATGCTCACCATGCAGGGTGCCGTCTGGCAAAAAATGCGTTCCGGCGACCCCATTCGCCAACGTGCGTCCATCGTCGCCCGTTATGCCGTGATGCGGACACCAATGGACCGTCTAACCCGCTGACCAAAACCGTTGCCGTCAGTGAAGGCATGTGGCTGAACAATTATCGTCTGTACCCGATCATGATGATTGCCCCGGTCCTTGGTTTCCTGGACACTATTGGTGTCATGATCTTCTCAGGAACTAAACAGGACGGTTTGAGCTTCATCTTCTCATCACTGACACAGCCGGGATTATCATGACCGCAGGCTTCAGCCTGTTCCCGGTTGTGCTGACCTCCAGCACTCATCCATCGCTCAGCCTGACCCTGTGGGATGCCACCTCCAGCTTTATGACGTTGGCTATTATGAGCGTCGTTGCTGCCGTGTTTGTTCCCACCATTCTTGGCTATACCACCTGGTGCTTCT
>NZ_JAVRMB020000281.1:0-13960 GCF_031844845.1 Endozoicomonas sp. | reverse complement strand
CCAGCAAGCTTAAGATACCCAGGCTCTATCCGAACTCGTTCCCACGGTCCCTCGTGGGAATGCATACGGAAATCAGCTTTCCCCACCCTGTCAGGGTCGGTATGCATTCCCACGCAGAGCGTGGGAACGAGATTAATATTTGGTCATATTAACCGACTTAACGTGGTCATCATGGCGAGCCTCTGGAGGCTGTCGAACCGAATGCACTTCCCTAAACTGAAATACATGATTGATCTCTTGTTCTGTAAGATACCCGAGCTTGATCATTGTTTTGATAAATAGTGTCAGTGGTACACCCATTTGTTGAAATGTTTGATAAACGCTTGAAAGACCGTCGCATTTTCGTTTGTCTTCGAGTAACAGTTGGTTGAACTGATGAGCCACACATTCATGAGTTGTAGCCACGTCTTCATGCTGCACCAGATTAAATAGTTGTTCCCTGGTCATCCGTTTATTCAGATACTCCAATAACCTGTGAGGTACGTTCATGCCTGATTTTTCAAAATATTGGCCCGCTGAATCTTTGTCATGATAAAATGCTGTAAGCCATTTATTCCAGTCCCACTCGTCCGGCTCCGTTGGATTACCAACAGCTATCGCTGAAAGAATGTTGATACCAGGGAATAAATGACAGCCAAACTTATTACCAATATCAGTAATTATCCTCGCTAACATCGGTCTCACCAACTCCGCGGCACTGTTTCTCTGAGCGGTGGTGTTTGCCATTTTCCTCCGAACATGCTCAACAAGTATTGTTGAGATATTTGCGAACAGCGTGTCTTGATCCTCATGCTCGCTATAAGCCGGAGGGCTTGCTGGCCGCGAGCGTATATTGCTCGGTATTTGATTCGCCATCATATTGTCCTTAAATCGAACACCAAAAAGGAAAGTTCGACAACCAGCCTAGTACACTCCTGTTGAAGTGGAAAAATTCAGCTAGTGATCAATTGAAATCCAACCCTTGGGGAAGCTGAAATAAAGAACATACCATCGTCATCCCCGCGCAGGAGGGGATCCACTGTGCACGAGAGATTCCCGCCTGCGCGGGAAAGACGCTGACAGTATAAGAATGCCTCTGGCTTCTCTCGCCCGTCGCTTACCAGGCGGCTCGTAAAAGTGCCAGTACCTGCTCATAACTGGCATCCACCCGGTTATAGAGCTGTGCCCCGTCATCAATGCTCATACGGGCAATGTCTTCCAGCTGAGACTCCTGAACCTTGCCACTCTCTGACAGGGTTCGGGGCAGGCCTGTTTTCTCAAAAAGCTCATCCCGCATTGCACGAATGTACATAATAGCTTCAACAGGTCGTTGTCCCGCCGGTGTTCTGCTGTAAAAATCAGCACCGGCCAGGGGAAGCAGCAGCTCACCTATCACCGCTTCACACTTTGGCAAGTTGTATTCCAATACATAGGGCAGCATCAGACTCATGCAGACACCATGGGGCAGATGGGTAATAGCACCAATTGAGTGACCAATGGCGTGTACCAGCCCAACCATGGAGTTAGAGAAGGCAATGCCCGCCATGGTTGCCGATTCCGCCAGCTTCAGCCGGACATCTTTACTTTCAGGCATAGCAAGCACACGAAGCAGGTTTTCCCGTATACCATTGATAGCCGCCACTGCATAAGCATCACTGAGTGGATTTTTTGCAGTACCAATAAAAGCTTCTACTGCATGGGTCAGGGCGTCCATTGCAGTGGCTGCAGTGATATGAGGCGGCAGTGTCAGGGTCATCCTCGGATCAAGAACGGCCACATCCGGCATCAGAAAGGATGAGCCGTAAGGCACTTTACGCCCACTGGCATCATCACGAATAACCGCAACTTTGGTCACTTCTGAGCCCGTACCCGCCGTTGTTGGCAGAATAAATAACGGCTTCAGTCGTTTAGTCAGTGCACCAACACCACTGTAGGCCAGAAGGTCATTGCCACCTTCAGACACAAGAATATTCACTGCCTTTGATGTGTCGATAACCGACCCGCCACCAATAGCAATAATACCGTCGGCACCGTTTTCCCGATAAAGCTGAGTGATGGCAGAGACAACACTGGTTGAAGAATCTGGTGGTACGTCGCTATAGATACCGGCGAGAGGAACCTCACCAACCAGCAATGCCTGTTTAACAGGCTCAACCAAACCAGCCTGCAAGACTCCACCATCGGTAATAATCAGTGGTTTCCTGACCCCAAGACTCGCCATTTCATAAGGCATATGCTCCAGGGCTTCATTCCCGGAGACAATTTTTACCGGGTTAAAAAATTCATAATAGTTACGACTCATTTCACCACCCCCACCACAAAACCTTTGATAACACCGAGATAGATTTGCAAGGCACCCGCCAGCTTCTCTTTTAAGGTTATGGCCGGGTAATAACGCATAATCCTGCGAGCAATAAGTTTTGGCAGGGTCAGCACTTCCAGCCGTTCAAAGCACCGGACCAGTTTCATGGATGCCGGGATGTCACCATCAACCACCATCCTCTCTCTGGCAAAAGCCTCCGCTGTTCCTTCCTGAAATGAAAGCGTGCCAAAAGCATGCCCCAGATGCTTGAACTGAATATCAACATCCGGTTTTTTATTATGATTGCTAACCGCTTTTAGTTGACCATTGTCTTTTTTCATACAAAGGGATGGGCCACTGGGCATAACGCCCATGGAAAAGGTAAAGCCCTCGGGTAAAGACGCTATTTCCTGTCGAATAACCCGGTCAGTTCCACAGGCTTTCGCCAGCCCATGACCAAGAAAAGCCAGCATAAAACGAACGTAGAGGCGCTTCATACGCCAGGAAAGGGGTAAAGATGGAGACACCGGATACTCCTGCCAGCAAATTGCCGGACGACGACGATTATTGTTATTTCGGAGCCATATCAGCAGATATGGCTGGCTATTTTAACTTCCGCCGCCACTCATCACAATCGTAGCCACGGAATTTCTCTTTAAGCTCCCGTCGCTTTATTCGCCAACTCTCCATCTCTCTGACTGAGCCACCTTCCCTGCGTAAATCGCTGTAGTGGTGAACTACTCGCCCCCATAGAACCTATTAGTACCTCCAGGGGGGATATCTGAGAGATGGGAAAGGCATTTATCATACCATTCAAGACAGCTGGCTATTTATTGACCTTTTGTTATAACCCTGTCCAATACCAGATAAAGGCATGGAAGCACAAACAGCACTACCGGCAATGACAGCAGCAATCCATAGCCCAAAGTAAGCGACATAGGTCCCATATAAATATCCGTGCCACCGATACCATAGGCCAGCGGGGTTAATCCGGCTACCGTGGTGATGCTGGTCAGCAATATGGGGCGCAGCCGACCGCTGGCGGCATCCAGGATAACCTCCGTGGCAGGCCTGCCTGTTGCTTTCAGGTCATTGGCCTGGCTGATCAATACCAGCGCATTGTTGACAATAACGCCGGTCATGCCCAGCACACCGATCATGGCAAACAGTGAAATCGGTTGCATATGCACTTTCAGGGCCAGCAGGGCAGCGGCAAAGCCAAAAGGAATGACACTGACCACCAGCAGGGGTTGCAGCAGCGAGTTGAACAGTACCATCAGTACCAGATAAATGGCGAGCATGGCTACCGGGAAGGCCACCATCAGCCCGGACAGGGTTTCGCCGGTTTCTTCCGCTTCGCCGCCGGTCTCTAACTTCACATCGCCGGGCATCTTTGGGGTCAATGCCGTCAGCAGATCCCCTGCCACCTGCTCAGGGGATAAATCAATGTCGTCTATCTGGGCGGTTACCAACACCTGAACACTGCCGTTCATATGCAGGATCTGCCGGGGAGCGTTGACGGTGTTGATCTTTGCCAGTCTGCTTAATGGCACCGCTTCACCATCCGGAGTGAATATCTTGGTGAGCAGCAGCTGTTCCAGGGTACGGTGCGAGTCATCCAGTATCAGGCGGATATCCACTTCATCATCGCCGATCCAGGTGGAGGTCATGGTGTCGCCCTCAAAACCGGTTCTGAGGGTGCTGGCCAGATCGTTCACCGTCAGCTGGTAGCGGGCCAGCCAGTCGTAATCCGGGACAATCTGTAACTGGGGCTCCCGCAGTTTATCGCTGGTATTGATATTGATCAGGCCGGGATAGTTCTGCATCCACTGTTCCACCTGATTGATGGCCCGGCCCAGGCTTTCCGGATTGTCACTGATCACCCGGACGGCCACCGGATCGCCGACGGGAGGACCGTTGGCGTCCACATCAAAACGGATGCTGTCCAGGGTGTGACTGTCTGCCAGCTGTTGATTGAGGTCCCGGACAATCTCATCGGCGGTACGGGACCGTTCCGAGTAAGGCGTCAGGGTCAGACGCCCGGTGCTGACCGGACTGGCATAACTCATTTCAAAGCTTTGCCGTTCATTGTCCGGGAGTGCACGAAAGGCGTCTTCTAATTCCTGATGATCTTTCCGGATCTGCTCCAGCAAGGCACCGGGTTTAACCTCCGTGGTCACCTGAATATAGCGGGCGGCTTCCCGGGGGAAAAAATCAATCTTCATGGTGCTGACCAGGGCAAAGCTGCCCAGCAGGGTCAGCAGGGCAACCACCAGGACAGTCTTTTTTCTGCACAGGGCCCGCGCCAGCCACTGGCGATAAAGTGCTTTTGGACGATCAAACCAGTCAGCTTTTTCGCCGCTGCCACCGCCGCGCACTGACGGAACACCGGCCAAAGAATGCGCCAGGTGAGCGGGCATCAGGAAGGTGCATTCCAGCATGGAAAGCAGCAGCGCCAGAAGCACCGTTGATGGAATCACCACGGTGAGTAATCCCAGGCTGCCCGGTAAAAAAAACATGGGCACAAACACCAGAGCGGTAGTCAGCAGGTTCGCCAATACCGGCTGGAATACCGATGATATGCCGTTAACGGCTGCGTCGATAGGCGACTGACCGTTTTCAAACTGCTGATAAATGGCTTCAGCGACAATCACCGAATCATCCACAATAATGCCGATCACCAGTAACAGGGCCGCCAGAGTAATACTGTCCAGCACCTGACCAGTGATGGGCAGCAGTGCTACCACGCCGAGTACGCAAACGGGAATGGAAATAGCCACCCAGAAAGCAATCCGCCGCTTCAGGAACAGGGTCAATACCAGCAGCACCAGGGCCAGACCAATCAGGCCATTGGTGGCCACGATATTAAATTTACTCGCCATATCGTCAGCAATATTGACCGAGACAGGAAAGGCAAACTGATTATCCAGCCGCGCGGTTTCCGAGGCCAGTAATGTCAGAACCCCCTTGACGGTGTTATCAATATCCGCACCGGGGGTTTTGCTGACACTGAATAGAATACCAGTGTCGCCATTGATCATGCCGGTTTCCCTGGCCTGCTCAAAATTGTCGAATACCCGGGCAACGTCTTTTAACCGCACCAGCCCCCCGGAAGGGAGGGTTTTGATCACCAGCTGTTGCAGTTCTTCAATGGAGTGGTACTGGGTCAGGGTGACCAGTCGCTGCTCCTGGCTCCAGGACTCCACCAGCCCCCCGGACAGGGACAGGTTCCGGTTCACCACGGCATTACGCAGATCGTCCAGGGTCAGTTGATAACGGCTGAGCTTGTCCGGGTTCGCTTCAATCCAGAACTCACGCTCCCGGAAACCGGTCATGGCTACGGCACCTACACCGGGCAGCTGGCGCAGCTGCTTCTCCAGCTGGCGGCTGTAACTCTGCAGCCGGGTATAATCATCAGGGCCGGTGACGCCAAAGCGCAGCACTTCCCCCGAGGCCGTATCCCGCTGGGTGACCCTGGGGGGATTGGGCAGATCGGCAGGCATATTGGTGACCCGGTCCACGGCCTGCTGGATATCCCGGAGCATTTTGTCGGCATCTGCATCTGACGACAGTTCCAGCATAATCTCTGACAGGCCATTGCCGGAAGTAGACTCAAACTGTCGTAGGCCTTCAATGCTGCGCAGCTCTTTTTCCAGTCGGTTGGTGATGTTCAGTTCCACATCCTGGGCGGAAGAACCGGGGTAAGCGGTGACAATATCCACTTGGGGAAAGGCGGCGTCCGGCAGTTCCTGGGTGCGGATCTGGCTCAGTACGCCAGCCCCGATAAACAGCACCATCAGGGTCAGCACATTGGCCAGCATACTGCGTTGGGCAAAGAAGCGGATCAGGTTCATGGTGACTCTCCCTTTATTCCCCGGAATTCGACAGAACCGGACTGACATAGGAGGGTTTGCTGCCGATGGCGCCGTGCATGGACATGCCGGGTTTAAAACGATGCTGCGGATTATTGAAGTCAATTTCCACGGGGTAACTGCTGGTTGTCGCCTCCGGTTCCACACCGATACGGACAATTTTTCCAGTGACTTTTTCTTCCAGCCTGGCCTCAGCCCAGAGGGTAACGTTCTGTCCCAGGCTCAATTTTTCCAGTTCGTATTCACTGGCAAACAGCCGGGCAGTAAGCTGATCGATATTGGTCAGGGTATACAGGGTATCGCCACGATTCACCCAGGCTCCGTTATTGATGTTTTTTTCCACCACATAACCATTAATGGGGGAATTGATGCGGGTCCTGGCCAGATCCAGCTTAGCCTCCTCCAGATTCAGCCGGGCCAGAGTCACACTGGCTTTAGCGGAAAAGTAATTAGCTCTTGCAGTATCCAGCTCATTTTGCGGCAGGCTCTTTTTGCTGACCAGTTCCTGGTAGCGCTCGAATACCAGTTTTTTCAGATCCAGGTCGGCGTCGCCCAGGGTGAGGCTGGCCTGCTGTTTCTCCAGGTTCAGTTGATAGTCCCGGGGCGCTATCAGCACCAGTTGTTGCCCCTGCCTGATCGTGTCTCCAGCTTCTGGCTGACTGCCGGCTACAACCCCTTCAATTTCCGAAACAATGCGCCAGGTGTTTTTTGCCCGGGTCTGGCCAATCAGATCCAGTGCCAGGGCAGATGTGGAAAGGAAAGCTATCAGCGGGAGCAGTAACAGGAGAGGACGTTGCAGCATGATTTTGATCCGGGCAGTCGGGATTTCATGGTGTGTTTAAGCTGGCTGGCCAGTAACGGGCATTCAGGGAGCGGCCGTTACAATAGCACTGAATGCATTGTATATCTTTTCTGAGGACAGAGGACAGAGGACAGAGGACAGAGGACAGAGGACAGAGGACAGAGGACAGAGGACAGAGGACAGAGGACAGAGGACAGATATTTTTGACCGTCGTAAAGGGTTGACTCACCACCAGTTTCCTGTGGTTCGTCACCCCTCCGGCTCAGATCCGTACGTGCACTACTAATGCATACGGCTCCTACGACAAATCAGACACACTGTCGTATAGTTGGATATAGGCGGAGTATTTTCGCGCTCGAGATAAACAGTTTGAAGACCTTTTGCATTTTCATCCATGTTATGCAGTATTTCTGGCTGCGCCTTCTTAAGACCTTTATCCACGCTCTGCAAATTTCTCTGCGAAACTGGTTTAGTGCTTTAACATTGCCGGGAACAGCAAAATAGTTATTGTGCCCCTGAACTACGCTTTTCAGCCATTTACCCTGTTCGAATACAGCAAAGTCTGTTTTATGTCTTTGATTTTTGCTTCTTCTTTTTTTCTTTTAATTCAGAAGCAAACATTAACACTCATGAATTTAAATAGCATTGAAAAAACTTTGCTTTAGTTATTTCTTTTTAATAATTTAAATAGCATTTTATTTATCTTGAATTAAGTCAACTGTATCTGAGTAATCCCATTCTGGAAAATAAGGTTTGAATCTCTCTAGTTTTTCAACAATCGTTTTTGAATCTATATCTTTATCTTTACGTATTTCATCAATAAAAGCTTTATGTTCTTGAAAAGAAGGATCGTCTTTATTATAAGAAATAATATTGTTTAGCATGCTTTTAAAGCATTGAATATCGACTGAAAATATTCCTTCTTTTGGCTTATATTCTGCTGCATCAAAGTCAATAACTCTCACACGACCAACTTTATCAACGACAATATTATGCATACTCAAATTCCCATGCTCTATATTCTGAGCATGTAAATATTTAATGGCTTGGGCTATCTGATAAAAGATACATATACACTCAAAAAAAGTAAAAGGTGAGAAACGATCATCAAAAACAGTAGAATTCCATTTTCTTTTATTTTCATCATTATGCAGAAACTCATTATTTGTTCCATTCATATCAAGAGCAAGGTGCTTTGCAAATACATTTGCAATAGAGTTATTATTTTTATCCTTAAAGTATCGTATAACAATAGAATCTTTAAAAAAATAAATAAAACAAGATGATAGCCACATTTTTAATTCTTTTTTTCTATCAATACATTCTAATAGTGTAAGAGGGGTCTCTTGCTGCAAAACTAATGTTACTTTATCAAAATCTTCAGGCTGTAAAATATATTCATTGAGGTTTACTCCAAGCTTTTCTTTCATATATCTTTCTAGCCGATTTGATTGATAGCGATTTATCAATTCAAAAGGAGTGGTACCACCATGCTTAAGAGTAAGGGAGCGAGGATTACTATCAAGCAATCTAATAATATTAGGGTGGTCTAAAGGTTTAAGAAAAGCTGCTTCATTCATCATAACGATATCTGAAGAGTTTTTACTTTGTTCTTTTTTAACAACTTCTGCCTTTACATTCACGTTATGACTCTTTATTTTATCGTTATAGCTAGAAGTAAAATAGCTATGAACTACACCAAATTCTCCTTGACCTAGATACTCGTACTTTGAGTCCCCACCTTTAACAAAAGGTCTGCTGATAAATTTTTCAGGATTTTTTGTATATTCTTCCCGCAAATCATACACTTCATTTTTTGCTTTATTATAAAGAAAAACGATCTTTTTTAATGCTTCATTTATTTTTAAATGTGGTACATCTGTTTCGCTTGTATCATAAAGAGAAACAAGCCCTTCTAATGCCTTTTTTATTGTTAAATGTGGTATATCTGTTTCGCTTGCATCATAAAGAGAAACAAGCTCTTTTAATATTTTTTTTATTTCTGGAGGAATATTTTCTTCTGAAAAAGAATAACATATATCTTGTGATGAAGTATCTTCAGTACATATGAAAGCATTTTTTATAATTTCAGGCATATCGCTTATATCATTGGAATCTAATATCTGATCTAAAACACTTTCAACCAAACCAGATGAAGCTTTCTCTTCCTCATCAATATCTTTTCTACCAAAAACAAACATTAGTTGACTTGCCAACTCATCTGGATTAAAAACATTAATCCTCTGACCATCTGTTAATCCAACTGTTTTTTCTTCTCGATTTTTTTCTGTCTCTACTAAAGTTAGTGGTGGAAACTCTGTTTCCGGTTCTTCAGGTAGTAAATCTGCACCCAAAAAGCCAAGTTCAGGAGCTTCTGAGGTCTCTTCCGCTTTTAACAATAACTGAGTTCTCTCTGCTTTTTTATGAGCATTTAACTCTTTAGGTTTTTTCTTCTCAATACTCTGCCTCTCAAGCCTTTCAAGCCTTTCAAGCTCAGTATCCTTTAGCTTCTTTTTTTCTCTGCTCCTGGTTTTTCCAGAATCTTTATCACAGCCAACGTCAACAGAAGACTGAGGCTCTTTTCGACCAAAAGGATTATTATTCGGCTTTCTTCCTCCGGGACTCCCTCCAGCGCCACTTGAGCCTCCGGAAGAGGACTGAGAAACCATTCCAAGTGCTCTTGCCCTTCCTTGCGAAGTCACACTCTGATGATTTGCGGATCCCTGCGAGTTACTTGCTGAGCTTGACTGACTGTCCGAATGACTACGAAAAAAACAGGTACTATCGGTTCGAATCAGTGATTCCGGTTGATCATCTGAATGCCCGCCATTGCTTTCTTTCTGATGCGGGTGACTGGTTTCTCCATTATCAACATCACAACGTTGGACCGAATGCTCTATTAACCCCCTTATTTCAAAGACCCCATTATTTATTAACATAGGATCACTGAGCACACTGCAAACCTGCCGTCCATTAGAGAATGAAGCCTCAACAGGGCGCTGTGAATGCAGTTTATTTCCATGACCAATTAAAGACTGAGCAGGTGAAAGCGATGTAGAAATTTTCGACATAATCTATCCAAACTATCAGTAAAAATCTATTTAGTTCATTAACAGCGAGTCTTGACTATAAGTAGGTGATAGTTTGCTATCGAATATTTCGACCACTAGACAAGAAATAAGTTCAAGTTATTTTATAACTAAAGAAATTGTAGTGGATGGCATTCCCGATTTTTTCAGTGATATACATTGAAGATCATTGAAGATCTTGAAGATCAGAACAGGACATCCATAGATTTTTTCATGAGTATTGTATGGATATTTTTATGGATGTCCTATTCTTCTTCCTATTCTTCTTCATCCTATTCTTCTTCAACGCTTAACCATTGTCATTACTGGCAACCGCCCATGACTCGGGGTTCCTGCGGTTTGCTAAGCCTTACCGGATGAAGAACTTTCACCATCAATCTCTTGCCGATTTATCTCGGCACACTGGATGCCCTATTCTTTCTTTGCGTTTGCTATGCATACTTTCCCTTCCTTAAGTTTTTTCGAATCGCTTGATTCGTAATGTGTGCCAATAGGTCCAGATAAAACATCCTTTAACTGTTTTTTACAGTCTTCTATAACCTGACTGACAGTTGGCGCCTGCCCGATCTTTTTGTAATGTTTGATCTTTGGTTGTGTCTTGAACCAGGTTTTTTTATAAAAAGTGGGGCTGATTTTTTTTCCTTTCATTAGGTCATTATAAAAAACACCATGATCCTCAATGCATTGCCTCCATACTCCTATAAAGCTATTTCCATTTTGATCGAAATCAAAAATACCAATATGCCTTAAATAGCTAATGAAAGAATTCATATTATTTTCCAGTTCAATATTTAATTGCGGTTTCAGTCGAACAAATATTTCTTTATTTTCTTTTGATTTTATAACATCAGCAAGCTTTTTATATATTTTTGAATCTTCAGGTAATAAGTAAATGGGTTTTTCATCGAGCAAAGGCTGTTCGTTACCTTTCTCTAATGATTGAAATAATTCCTTACTACCTTCTGCATTTGCAATCGCGCCTTTTTCTATCAGCTTTTTAGCGACTTCCTTAGCCCCACACTTTACAGCTGCGTTTAACCAGATAGAATAAGATTTCTCCATCATAAAACTGACGTCATGATATGCCTCTATCAACATTATGGCGAATTCCTCAGCACCATTTTCGATAACCCTCGTAAGATATTCTGTATCTACGACATTACCTTTCCAACATTTAGGGAGAATGCATCTAGCGAGTATCATAGCATTCCCTTGATCCTCAGCTGTGGATCTATCTATCACTTCATGTAATATGTATTTAACATAGATAATTTTATAGCATTCATCCTTGATAGATTGTTGAAATCGTTCTATCAATAGTTTGATTAATGGTACGTTCTCTTCATAATGATATGTGATAGATGTAATAATGTGGTTCCGGCCTAGTTTCGCGCCATTGTCTAACATTAGATTAATCATGTCGATATTGCCTGACTTTACAGCATGATCAAACAGAGTGTCATTGTATATAGTATCTATACCCCATGGTTCCATGTTAGGATCTACGCCATCAGTTAACAGCGTTGATGCTGATTTTAAATCGCCTTTCATGACAGCCTCATATAAGAGAAAAGAAGCATTTTTCGTTATGGGTTTGGGGTCTTTCCACTGCATCGCACTTATAATTTTTATAATTTTAGATCTTTCACTAAGTAAAAGAGAAAAAATGTCATTTGGGGTTTTACTCTTATCCATATGACTTTTATTTCTTATAGTGGTTATAATGAAGATTAAGGATTTCACATCTATCGGATGTCTGATATTTAAAATGCCTTTTAGGTAATATTTGAATACGCAACAATCATCACTATTCAAACTTTCACCTTTCCCTATTTTTTGTGTAAGATCTTGATAGAAACTTTTGAACTCTTTCATTGTCATAGATTTCAAATTCAATAGGGTTAAAGACCTGGAAACTTCTGGAGGTATATTTTCTTTAGGTTTTTCACAGAACTTTCGCCCATTATTACTCAATTGACTAATAAAATACGAATCACCGGAGACTAACGGCAATACATCTATTAACGTTATCATTCTTTCCTGAAGACCTACTTTATTACGTTCTGAGGAGTCTCTATCTTTATTTAGATGACACAGATTACGGTGTATTTCTTCCAAATCAGATATTACAGATTTACTACTGAAACTCCCTTTCTCTTGTAGGCTATCATCGTAGCCTATATGGCCGTTAAAAAAAGCATCAGAAACAGCTTTAATATTTTGTGAAAGATTCATTTGATATATCCGTTTTATATTCTATTAATTAAAGAGAATAGAAGATGAAGAGAATAGAAGAGAATAGAATAGAATAGAATAGAATAGAATAGAATAGAATAGAATAGAATAGAATAGAAGAAGAGAATAGGACATCCATAAATTTTTTCATGAGAATTGTATGGGTATTTTTATGGATGTCCTATTCTTTTTTCCTATTCTTTTTAGTAGGATTAACAGAACTATAGATCCAATTTATTTTTCCTAAAACGCACCAGAATAAACAGGCCTGAAACCCCATTAATCAATATGTAGTTGTTTGTCTATTTGAAAAACACAAGATATAGGTGCTGAATAGTTACTCTTTTTTCTGATGCCTTATGTTTCCGACGCACTATTGCCAGGACAGAGGACAGAGGACAGAGGACAGAGGACAGATATTTTTGTGGGTGTCCCATTCATTTCTTTCCCATTCATTTCATTCTTTTACGTAGGTCGGTTTCCGAAGGAAGCCGACTCGTGACCCAACCGCCATGCGCTCATCAAGGCCTGGAGATATCGGATGGCTCAGTTGTCGGCTTTTAGGCCCTCGGGTCCTCGAGTCCTCGGGCCCCCCTGAACGGGGAACCGACCTACGGCTTATAAACCTCATCATCTCTTGCCAGAGGATGTTGATATCTATTTTCAGCCGATTTGAGGTAGCTTAGGAATTGTCCCGGAATAACTTCCGCATTTCTGAGCCTCCAAACTCCGTTTGTCCTGAGCCTGTCGAAGGGCGTAAACTCCGGGCCATGATAGATCGTGCCAGGCACCCTTCGACTCCGCTCAGGGCGAACGGAGAATGAGTTTAAAATGTCGAAATTATTTCAGGACAGTTCCTTAATGCCTACCTTAAGAATTCCTGAATGACCCGGGCGCATACTACTTAAAACAGATATCTGCCCATCGGGCCAGGCCAGAAGTTACCGAACCATCAAAGTCACCACTGACGATGGGCGTATCTTGCAACACGCTTTTAAGTGCCTTCCTTAATATCGGGGAACGGGCAGAGCCGCCGGTAATATAAACGGCATCCGGCTTCACACCGGACTGAATCATTGATTCCTGCACCAGTGTTTTAATACTTCTTAATGGATTCTCAATGGCGTCTTCCATCTGAGCCACACTGACGGGTATTTCCAGCAATTCCGTTGTTAAGTTAACCCTGGCAGTACTGTGACTGGTTTGGCCAAGAGCGATTTTGGTATCTTCCGCTTCCTGAACAATCCGATACCCCAGCCTATCCTGATAGACCTGAATCAAACGGCTGACCTTTTCTGGCTCTTTGGCTTTGCCTACCAGTTGTTTTAACGTCTTCAGGTTGTCGTACACATAAAACCGTCGCTGTGCTTCCACATCATTGATGGCAATCGCATCCAGAAAATAGCCCACCGGTATTTCTTTACCATCAAGGCGTTCGGATCCCTTACCAAACTCAGCCATAAATCGCCGAAAGGCAATGGCGATATCCATGTCGTTACCGCCGATAAACTTTCCGGTATGGGCAATCATGGACTCAGCCCGAAGAACAGGACATCCATAAATTTTTCCATGAGAATTGTATGGATATTTTTATGGATGCCCTATTCTTTCCTATTCTTTCATAGCTGAAGCTGACCGGCTAAAGCCGGTGGTTTTAACCTTTTTAAAGGACTAATAAATT
>NZ_JAVRMB020000280.1:0-13863 GCF_031844845.1 Endozoicomonas sp. | reverse complement strand
TTCGACGGGTGTTTTTGATCCTCAATAATGGAAGAGGCGTTGTAGAAAATATCAGCTTTCCGTCATCCCCGCGAAGAAGGGTGTTGCAAAAGGTCTCAAATGCCGATTTGTACCGCTGCTGTCTTTCCCGCGAAGGAGGGTGTTGCAAAACCCTCCGGACATCTCGTTCCCATGCTCCGCGTGGGAATGCATACCGTACTCGCCCCAAGTGAATAACCAGCCTGAAACCCCCACAGGTTCGGACAAGGAGAGGTTTCTCCACATGCGGCCAGATCCGTATGCATTCCCACGCAGGACCCACAGGGCCTAAAAGCATGGGAACGAGGGTTTTGCGACAGCCTCGAAGGCGGGAATCCATCTCGAGAGTGGGAGTCTATCTCGAGCAGTGGATCCCCGCCTGCGCGGGGATGACGGTGTGTAGCGGGGATGACGGTGTGTAGCGGGGATGACGGTTGGGTGTTAATTTGCCCTTTTGCGACACCTTCCTTCGCGGGGATGACGGTTGGGGGTTAATTCTCCCTTTTGTGACAGACTCGCAGGTGGGAATAACGACTCAATATTGAATTTGGCGTTTGTAACGTTTCTCGACCATTTTTCTTTTTTTTTGCGCTCATCTTGCAGCTGGTTGCGTTCAGATTTTGCACTACATAAACTCGGAAGTTTCAGGTTCCCCTCACAGATTGTCTGTAAGTCCCTTCCAGAAGGCTTTAAGTTTCTCCATATAGGATTGGCTGGCATCTTTGGCCTGGTCTGCGAGCTTTCCTGCAGACTCTTTACCTTGCTCAAGCTCACAGGCAGTCCGTTCACCCAGGCATTGAGCTTTGCAGGTGTTACTGTCCTGTTCACTGATAAGGCTTGATGCTTTGCACCGGGCTTCACATACTGTCTGTTTCTGATCGCAGGTAAGCAGTTCGGCCTGGGCCAGCGGGGAGCAGATGAGGAGTGTGATAATGATTAGTTGTTTCATAGGGTGCATTTAATACAAGGCTCGGTAGATGGATATATTCTATCAGTTTGCTGGGGTTGAATTGTGAGTGACTCGTTAAATTATTTGTTTAACATTGTTTCAAGAATAAATATTCTCTGATGCCTATCAATATATAGCTTTTTTTATAAAAATAGTTCTGTTCAAAAAGCAGGTGGAATTAATTGGACGAATGGTTTTTTATTACTTTTTTGCATGGCTTACAAAATTTTTACAATTTTTTTTGTGATGAAAGCATAAAAAAATCACTGGTTTAAGAGTGTTGGTTATGTCAGAAACTTTGCGAGCATGTTGTTTTTTGATGGTGTGAATAGCGTGTTTTATACAGCCCTTCCCCAATAGATAGCTCTGTATTTTTCACTGGCTGGAATGTTGTTTTTATAATAGACCTTCAATAACAGTGACTTTCGTCTTGGTTTTGAGCCGGGCATGTGGTGATTAAACGATTACTGTCGTATTCATGATCGTGATTGTGTCCAAAGTGGGCGTATATCAGAGCTGAGTGTGTTGATCCTCAATCAGAAAAAATGTTCAGATGTGGTAATTCATTAAAGTAAAAGAGTGTTGAGCATTCAATCAAAAGAGCCTGTGTCAGGCTTGACTACAGGTCTGACAGTCCGCATTATCGCCGTAGGTAAAGGTGCTGATCTAAACGTATGATTCAGGCTTGGGTTTGTCAGCGAACTACGGTGAACTTGCTGAATGGTACTAGTCTAGTACATAGATAAACTCGGGAATTCACCAAAACACTCTGTCAAGATCAGGGCGGTTTTGCTGAATTCCGGTTTTTCGATCACACTTTATATCACACTGGTGTCGTATGAAGCTGGCCAGTGGCTTCGACAATCGGTTGGTTCGGATGAGAAGCGGTGTGTAATTATGTGTTGTATCTTGTTTTCTTTTGCATATTTTTAACTCCGTGCTATCAGGAAGTCAACCCTTGTCGGTAAGTTTGTGTGCTTCAGGACTGAAAGTCCTGTGAAGTGGGTTTCAGAATGCTGCAGCGAGCGCTTTGTGACAGCTTGATAAAAACTGTGATCAGCCGTTAAATCCTGTAGTTGCGTGTTTAATTGCATGTTTGGTTTTTCCTATAGGTGTTTTTACTCTGCTGCATTCGCTAATGAAATCCTTTTTACTAGAGACTTTCTACTTACAGCCTTTTTATTTCGAGAGAGCGGTTTGTCCGCTTTGATTTAAGGTATTGGAGACATCATGATCAAGATTGCTATTAATGGCTACGGCCGTATCGGTCGCAACGTATTGCGCGCACTTTACGAAGCTGGCCGTCGCGATGAATACCAGATTGTTGCCATTAATGATCTGGGTGATACCAGAATCAACACTCACCTGACCAAGTACGACACTGTACACGGTCGTTTCAACGCACAGGTTGAAGAAGGTCAAGGCGCACTGTTTGTTAACGGTGACGAAATCAAGACTTTCTCTGAGCGTGATCCATCCAACCTGCCTTGGGGCGAGCTGGGTGTTGACGTTGTTTTTGAATGTACTGGTGTATTCCGTTCTAAAGAGTCCTGCAAGCCACATCTGGATGCCGGCGCCAGGAAGGTTATCATCTCTGCGCCTGGTTCCAATGTTGATGCGACCATCGTTTACGGTGTGAACCATGACGTTCTGACTGCAGACATGACCGTTATTTCTAACGCTTCCTGCACCACTAACTGTCTGGCACCTATCGCCAAGCCTCTGAACGATATGCTGGGCATTGATAAGGGTCTGATGACCACTATCCACGCTTACACTAACGATCAGCGTCTGAGCGATGTTTATCACACTGACCTGTACCGTGCCCGTGCTGCGGCCATGAACATGATCCCGACCGCTACCGGTGCTGCCGCTGCTGTTGGCGAAGTGGTTCCTGCGCTGAAAGGCAAGTTCGACGGTATGGCGGTTCGTGTGCCAACCATCAACGTTTCTCTGGTTGACCTGACCTTTGTTGCTGCCCGTGAAACCACGGCTGAAGAAGTTAACGAAATCATTATTGCTGCTGCCAAGTCTACTCCAGCGATGTCTGACGTTCTCTTCGTTAACCACGAACAGCTGGTTTCCATGGACTTCAACCACAGTCCTTACTCTTCTAACTTTGACGCAACTCAGACTCGTGTTCTGGGCAACCTGGTTAAGGTTATGTCCTGGTATGACAACGAGTGGGGCTTCTCCAATCGTATGCTGGATACTGCCAAAGCTCTGATGAACGCTTAAAGCGATCTGAAAAGTAATAACAACTCAGGCTCGTTTTACGAGCCTGAGTTGTTTAAATTGGTTAAGTGAACACAAAGAGAAGACAGTGTTTGAGCAGGAAGCTCCTATACTTTCAGTGATTGAACAGCCCTTTCTTCTTTTGTTTTTACCCAGTCAAAATCACCTGTCTCTTGCCGTATTGATTCCTGTGGAAGCCAAAGAGTCCATAAGAACGACAGGTTCACAAGCGAGAGGATTATCATGCAAAGACGCACCAAAATCGTTGCAACCCTGGGCCCGGCAACTGAATCTGAAGAACAGCTGCAGAGGCTTATTGAAGAGGGTGTTAACGTCGTTCGCCTGAATTTCTCCCACGGTGACCCGGAAGATCATAAGGCCCGAGCCAAAACCATCCGCTCTATCTCAGCAAGACTCAATCGTCCGGTAGCGATTCTGGGTGATCTTCAGGGGCCAAAAATTCGCATTGGTCGTTTTCAGAACGGCAAGATCCATCTTCCGGATGGGGCCAGTTTCAACCTGGATGCCAGCATCGCTATTGATGATGGTGATGAAACCCAGGTTGGCCTTGGCTATAAAGACCTGCCAAACGACTGCAAAGTCGGTGATATTCTCCTTCTGGATGATGGCCGTATCAGCCTTGAAGTGGTTGCCATTGATGGTTCATGTATTAAGACGAAAGCGATCAATGGTGGTGAACTGTCCAATAATAAGGGGATTAACCTGCAGGGTGGTGGCCTTTCTGCTGAAGCACTGACGGACAAAGATAAAGAAGACATCCTTCTTGCCGCGGAACTGGAAGTGGATTTTCTCGCGGTATCGTTTGTCAGACGGGCCAGTGATGTAGAAGAGGCCCGTCGTTTGATGCGGGAGGCTGGTGGTATAGCCGCTATAATCTCAAAAATTGAACGGGCAGAAGTCGTCAATGACCATCAGTTGCTGGCAGAAGTTATTTCTGTCTCTGATGCGATTATGGTTGCCCGCGGCGACCTTGGTGTCGAAATTGGTGACCCTGAACTGATTGGTGCGCAAAAGCACATGATCAAAGAAGCCCGTCGTTTGAATAAGCCCGTCATCACGGCCACCCAGATGATGGAGTCAATGATTCACAATACCCAGCCAACCCGTGCGGAAGTCTTCGATGTGGCTAATGCGGTACTGGACGGCACTGACGCGGTTATGCTCTCTGGTGAAACGGCTATGGGTAAACGCCCTGATGAAGTGGTTAAAGCCATGAGCCGTATCTGTATCGGTGCTGAAAAACAGACCAGTGAGCATATGGCTGAGCGCCGGATTGGCAAGTTCGAACATGTAGATGAAGCCATTGCCCAGGCCACCATGTTTGCCGCCAATCATCAGGATGATATCAAGGCGATTGTCTGCCTGACCAAAAGTGGCGCTACGCCGCTGTGGATGTCGAGAATTAACACCCGTCTGCCTATTTATGCCATGACCCGCTATGAAACCACTGCGCGTCTTGTGGCTCTCTATCGTGGTGTTGAGGCGGTTGATTTTGACAGTGGTACCGAATATGGACCTGAAGTGAATGGCCGGGCCATTAATGTGTTGAAAGACCGTGGTCTTCTGGAAACGGGGGACAAGATTATTTTGACCAAAGGCGAAAGTCAGGAAGTCGAAGGTGGCACGAATACCATGCAGATTATCTGTGTCAGCTAAGGCTTTTTATTCGCTATAGGCATTATTCACTATAAGCATTTTTTACTGATCTTTGAAGTTTAACCAATAACAGATTTTTGCTGTTGCTTTTTTAAAAGCATTTGGCAGTTAGAAGGAGAGTAGCCTGGTATGACCGAATTAAAGAGAATCGGTATTTTGACCTCCGGGGGGGATGCTCCCGGTATGAATGCGGCCATCCGCGCTGCTGTCCGTGGCTGTATTTACTACGGTATTGTGCCGGTGGTGATTCAGGAAGGCTTTAAAGGGCTGATTGAAAACAATATGGATGTGGCGGACGCCCGTAGTGTCGCCAATATCATCAACCTGGGCGGCACATTTCTGAAATCTGCCCGCTGTCAGGAATTTCGCTCTAAAGAAGGCCGTACCAAGGCCTATGAAAATGCCCGTGCCGCGGAGCTGGGTGGTCTGATCGTTATCGGTGGTGATGGTTCTTTCACCGGAGCAATGCTGCTGGAAGAAGAGCATGGTCTGCCCTGTATCGGTGTGCCGGGTACCATAGATAATGATATCTATGGCTCCGATTATACCATCGGTTATGACACTGCTCTGAATACCGTGGTTGAAGCTATTGACAAGATTCGCGACACCGCAACCTCTCATAATCGTCTGTTCTTTATTGAAGTGATGGGCCGTGATGCTGGCTTTATTGCCCTGAATACCGGTATTGCTTCGGGTGCTGAGGATATTCTGATTCCTGAGCAGGAGAAAAATGTTGAAGCGTTTATGGAGTCTTTGAAAAATAGCGGTCGTGCCGGTAAAACCTCCAGCATTATTGTTGTCGCTGAAGGTGACCGGGGCGGCGGTGGTGTTTTTGAGCTGTCCCGTGCGGTGGAAGAACAGTTCCCTGAGTATGAAGTCAAGGTGACAGTGCTTGGCCATATTCAGCGTGGTGGCAAGCCCAGTTGCTTTGACCGTGTTCTGGCCAGTCGCCTTGGCGTGGCCGCTGTGGAAGCCCTGAGAAATGGCGACAGTGGTGTTATGGTGGGTGTTCGTGATCAGCAGGTTGTGAAAACACCACTGGAAAGAGCGATCAGCAAGCATAATCAGATCGATAGCACTCTGATGAAAGTGGCTGAAATTGTTTCTATTTAATCTGACGTTGAATGCTTACTGATAGATGACTAAAGTTCTCTAATCCGGAAAAGCCTCTGAAAATGAGGCTTTTTTGCTTTCCTCCCCACCGGTGTTTCGGGTCATTACCCTCAAAACCGGTTCCTCATCTGTGAAGGGGTTTCATTTCAGATAGAAGACACTTTCATAGAAGATTGTTGTAACAACCGCAGGTAACCACTATGGGTATCCTTGACTCTCTCAAGAAAAATCTGGGTTTCAGCTCACCCGAGGGAACTGTCCTGAAGGCGCCTTTGACGGGAAAAGTGCTTCCCATTGAGGAGGTGCCGGACCCTGTTTTTGCTGACAAGGTAGTGGGCGATGGTATAGCCATTGATCCAGCCGGAAATGTGATGGTCGCTCCCTGTGACGGTGTCATTGGCAAGATCTTTGAAACCAACCATGCCTTCAGCATGGAAACGCCTTCAGGCGTTGAGCTGTTTGTCCATTTTGGTATTGATACCGTAGAGCTGAAGGGCGAAGGTTTCAGGCGAATCGCCAAAGAAGGTCAGCAGATCAAGATGGGTGAACCGGTGATAGAGGTTGATCTTGCTCTGTTGAAAGAGAAGGCAAGAAGCATTATTACACCCATCGTTATTTCCAATATGGACGATGTCAGTCGTCTGGAAAAGGCCAGCGGTGATGTGAAGGCAGGGGTGGATACTTTATTAACTGTATATATGAAGTAATCATAGTGCTTTTATTCCATAGATAACCATATTCTGAATTGCGCAGCGAGTGGTCCCACCAACGGCTAAACTGACGCCAGTGTCTGACCGCTCGTGATATTTATAGTCGTCATGCGTCGCTTTGCCGGTATATCCCGATCTGCTTCCGTTGGATTTATTGTGTTGAACTTTTACTTGTATTATTACTCAAAGATGAATCCTGTATCAGGAGGTCGTGCTGAGTATCTTAATGGTTTTTCCCTCCGTATTTTCTGGCTCAGATATTGTCATTCTGATTAATGGGTAAGGCTCCGGGGCCTGATCGAATAACTCTATACATTATCAGCAGGAGAAAGGGGAATGGAAACAATAATTCAAGGTGGTGCGCAAAGATCAGTACCCCATAGTGATATCAATGACAGTCCAGATAAGGAGGCAGTTGCGAAATTCACTTTGAGCAGAACCCTTGTGTCGCACCAGCCAGAGGGCAAAGTTTTGCCAGCGCCTGCTTCGAAAGGAACTGAACAAACCCCATTGTCTGCCTATAGCATCTCTGGTACAGGGAATAAAACTCAGGAGATACCCTCTGAAATATTAACAAACTTCTCTAAACTTTTGATCTGTGATGGGAAGCTAATAAAAAATCAATGGCCCAGGAAACTGGAGGTTCGCACTATTAATTTTGATAATGGAGCGGGTGAAACTTCGGAGGTATCCGCCGTTCAATATTACTGGCCTCGTAACAGAACTGTTTCTTCAAATGGAATAAAATGGGAATTAGTCTGGTGCCAGTTCGCCAATAAAGATTATGGTGTTTTGCTGGGCAAGCCAGATAAACATCAATATCTTGAGGCGTTTAAGGATCTCACCTTTTTGGCCAGCGCGCTCAATGCTCTGGGATGTGATAAATGGCCGGATTTAGGGAGTGCTGTTTTCCCAAAATTGAAACTGGAATCTGATTGGGACATGAGGTCAATCATGGACAGACCTGGTCAGTGCCGCGCTGTATTGAGTGATAATGCAGATGTTTCTGGAATAGTACAAGACCATAGTAATTCTATAATTAAACAAAAGACCGTTTTTGAACTGGATAAAGATGGTGTTGAAGATGTTCTTGAGACAACAGATAAAGGGATTTCTGACATCGTTGAAAACTTTAAAATAACATTTGATTCTCCATTTAAGATTTGGGTGTTGCATAAGCCCACTGGAACCATTTTATTTGAAGGTGATGTTACGGGAAAAACTGAGCAACCAGATATAAAGAAATAGAGCTGACGTCCACTTCTCCTGAAGGAAGGAGATTCCTGATACCAGACGGCCATGCACGGCCACCGTTCACCTCTAATAAAAAAGGGGGGAACTGGCTCTTTTGGAAAATGAGTGGGGCGGCGGCAAGTTTTTAATTCTGGTTCCTCGGGGGCATTGACCATTTAACGCTCATTTGCTACCGGCGGACACATTATCTTATGAAAATACGCCCTCCATTGGTTTCTATTTACCCACTTAAAACTTAGGGAAGTGGCATTGTAGAAAGTAGTAGCCCTCCGTCATTCTCGCGAAAGAGGGTGTCGAAAAAGTTTTTAAATGCCAATTTATACCAATACCGTCTTTCCCGCGAAGGAGGGTGTCGCAAAAGGGCAAAACACCCCCCGACCGTCATCCTCGCGAAGGCGGTTGTCGCAAAACCCTCCAGGAACGAGGTTCCTGGTGGGTTTTGCGACAGCCTCGAAGGCGGGAATCTACCACGAACAGTGGATCCCGCCTTCGAGGGGAGAACGATGGTATATTGAGCGCCTCCATCCCTTAGACCAATGAGCAAGGGGAAGTTCTATTTAATGGTTATAATAAAGTAATACCTTAAATCTTTTTAAATCATGGATAGGACTTTTGGTTTTATGGACAAACAAACTACCTCACCGTCCCCTGCGCCACCCTGGCTTGCGTACCTTGCCCAGGGCGGCACGATGAAAGAACTTCGCAATATAGATCAGAGCCAGCTGGATGCCATATATCAGGTGGCTTATGGGCGTTTTAATTCGGGGCTGTTCAACGAGTCGTTAATTCTTTTTCGTCATCTTTGTCTACTGGATCACACCCATTATGGTTATTTTCTGGGGTTGGGTATGGTTCAGTTTGAGCTTCAGCAGTTTGCTCAGGCTGCTGCCACGCTGTCTCATGCTGAAAAGCTGGATGCTGAGGATCCCAGGGCGTCGGTGATGATGGCAAAGTGTTTTATCGAGTTGAAAAAGCGCCCTCTGGTTGCCAATGCCCTGTCTGAAGCCATTAGCCGGGCGGGTCGGTCAGAGCGTTGGCATAAAGAGCTGGAGCAGGCTCGACGATTAATGAACTATGTGGGTGAGCATTCAGGGAGGAAGTGATTATGTCAGATCCAGTGGGAGGAGCGGGTAGTGCGCCAGCAGCGGGTAGCGGTGGTTCCGTGGAATCAACAGATTCTGCAGACCCGACTGCGCCGGTCGGTTCCGGGTATAGTGCTGAAAATACCCAGTCAAACTCTGAAGGTGATGGTTTTGGGGGGAGCGGTGTCGATATGGACGCTCCCGGCACGGGCATGGTGAGAAGTACTGATTATTTTAAGCAGGCTTTTAAGGCAAGGCTGCTGGGTTTCAGCTCGGTTATTAGTGATTTTAGTTCGCGTTTCCTGACCAGAGGGGGAAATGAAATCGATATTGAGACCCTGCTGTCGGATACCCAGACTCTGCTTCTGGTGTTCAGGGGTTTTGTTAAAGATATTCAATCGCTGAATAAAGCGCAGACCATTGGACTGGCTGCTGATGCCCATGCTGCGGCTGCAGGGAGATCCCTTGAGATTCCGCAGCTTAAACAAGATATTAAAGATTTTGAGGGTAGTCTTGCTGGGTGGTGGGTTGGGGATGAAAAGGATCCTTTATTTTTTAGCGACACATTACGTGATAAAGAGTCTTCCGAGAGTCGTCTTCATGCAGTGAATACACTGATGGCCCTTGTTGTAACGGCTGTCAGGGATGCAAAGGTGGCCCTTGGTAGTGTGCAGGTACAGAACAATCCGGCCAGCCTGGAAACCGGCGAAGAGAGCCTGCTAAAGCGGCGGCTTGATAACCTCATTGAGCTGCACGGCGCGAGACTTCTGGGCAGGAAACAGGGAAAGTCTACCGATGAATTACGGGCGTTCAATAAAGATACAGTCGAGGAATACGATGAGGCCATTGACCGGGCTGAGCCCGGCGTGGTCGCTGAGGCCTTGCGGGTATTGCTGACTCCGGCGTTATTGACCCGGTTATCGGGTCTCTTTGCCCTGGGTGGGGCTTCTGCTGCCATTGCTTCCGATAATGATGACAGCACCACGGATCAGCAGCTGGCCGACACTATTGAAGGTCTTGCTCTGATTCTACTGGCTGAGCCCACGGAGACAGGCAGTGAAGAAAATCCGGTTGATCAGCCTTATCTGGGTGACAGTTTAAGTCTGGAAGGTGCCAATAACCCGCAGGCTTTTGCCCTGCTCCTTCTTCAGGAAAAAATGTCGGAGATTCAGGCGTCTGCGAAAAAGGATTATGCCAGGTTGGCTGAAGCAAAAGATGCCTCCGGGGATAGGCCGGTAGCGTTGGCTGAAGCAAAAGATACCGCAGAGGATAAGCCGGTAGCGTTGGCAGAAGCAAAAGGCGCCGCAGAGGAAAATCCGGTGGCGTTGGCAGAAGCAGAAGACGGAGCAGAGGATACGCTGTTGGCGCGGATGCTGGTGGATCAGAGAAAGATAGATACTATGGTTGCGGAGGTATTAAAAGATGCCGAATCCGCTGCATCGGCTATTCGCAGGCATCCCGTCTAACGTTTATTTAATCGTTGTTCCAGGTAAAGCCGTGCTGGTGTATAGCACGGCTTTTTTTATGTCACGACGGCTGACTCTGCATCGCTTTGGGGTATAATGCCCGATTTTGAAATATCAGTAGAACCGTTTTTGTTGGTAATTTTGTAAGTAAAGGGTAAGTCTGTTTAATGCCGATCTATGAGTATCAGTGTGAGCAATGCTCAGAAGTAATTGAAGTCATTCAAAAATTCAGTGATGCGCCGTTGAGTGACTGTCAGGCCTGTGGCCAGCCAGCACTGAAAAAACTGTTGAGCGCACCGGCCTTCAGGCTGAAGGGTGGTGGTTGGTATGAAACCGATTTTAAAGGCGGCAGGAAGAAGAATCTTGCCTCTTCGGATAATCACTGCCCGACCAAGGATACGAAGAGTGGTTGTGGCGGTTGTCCGGCAACCAGTGATTGATGCTAACTCCGGTCTGTTTCAGCAGGCTGGATGAATACTATTTAAATTCCCGATTTGAGGTACATTATGCGCAGCCATTATTGCGGCGAACTGAATCTTTCCCATGATGGGCAGGAAGTCACCCTCTGCGGTTGGGTACATCGCCGTCGCGACCACGGTGGTGTGATTTTTCTGGACCTGCGCGATCGTGAAGGCCTGGCTCAGGTGGTGGTAGACCCTGATACCGAAGAAGCCTTTGCCCTGGCTGACAAGTCTCGCAGTGAGTATGTCCTGAAAATTACCGGTATCGTTCGTCCCCGTCCGGAAGGCACCGCCAATTCCAACATGGCGACCGGAGAAATTGAAGTTCTGGGCAAGCAGGTTGAAATCCTCAACCAGGCTCAGACACCGCCATTCCAGATCGAAGGTTATACCGATGTGGGCGAAGATGTTCGTCTGCGTCATCGTGTCATTGATCTTCGCCGTCCTGAAATGCAGGAAAAGCTGATTCTTCGCAGCAAGGCCACTTCTGTGGTTCGCCGGTTTATGGAAGAGAACGGCTTTCTGGATATTGAAACGCCGATGCTGACCCGTGCCACTCCAGAAGGTGCCCGTGACTATCTGGTGCCCAGTCGAGTGCATCCGGGACATTTCTATGCATTGCCACAGTCTCCGCAGCTGTTCAAACAGATGCTGATGGTTTCTGGCTTTGACCGCTATTATCAGATCGTTAAATGCTTCCGTGATGAAGACCTGCGTGCTGATCGTCAGCCTGAATTCACCCAGATCGATATTGAGACTTCTTTCCTGGATGAAGAGCAGATCATGGGGATCACTGAATCTCTGGTTAAGAAGTTGTTTACCGAGGTGAAAGGCGTTGATTTGGGGGTTGAATTCCCACGGATGACTTATGCCGAAGCCATGAGCCGTTTTGGTTCTGATAAGCCAGACCTCCGTATTCCCCTGGAACTGGTGGATGTGGCGGACCTGATGACCGGTGTTGACTTCAAGGTATTCAAAGGGCCTGCGGAAGATCCTAAAGGCCGTGTTGCCGCTCTGAAAGTGACCGGTGGCGCTGTGCTGAGCCGTAAGCAGATTGATGACTACACCAAATTCGTCAGCATCTATGGCGCGAAGGGGCTGGCCTGGATCAAGGTGAATGCGCTGGAGAAAGGGGTTGAAGGCCTTCAGTCGCCCATCATCAAGTTTCTGGGTGATGAAGTTACTCTGAACATCATGTCCCGTATTGGCGCGGCTAACGGTGATATCGTCTTCTTCGGTGCGGATAAAGAAACCGTCGTTAATGAAGCATTGGGTGCCCTTCGTTGTAAGGTGGGCGAAGACCTGAAACTTTATACCAGTGCCTGGGCACCGTTGTGGGTTGTTGACTTTCCGATGTTTGAAGAGACCGGTAATGGTGGTCTCACTGCCCTGCATCATCCATTCACTGCGCCAACCTGTACGCCGGAAGAGCTGGAAGCCAACCCTTCTCAGGCATTATCCAGAGCTTATGATATGGTTCTGAATGGTTATGAAGTGGGTGGTGGTTCTGTTCGTATTCATCGTCAGGAGATGCAACAGACGGTATTCCGTGTGCTGGGTATTCAGGAAGAAGAGCAGCGTGAGAAGTTTGGCTTCCTGCTGGATGCTCTGAAGTACGGTGCACCGCCTCATGGTGGTCTGGCCTTTGGCCTGGATCGTCTGGTTATGCTGCTGTGCGGTACCAGCAATATTCGTGAAGTCATTGCCTTTCCGAAAACTCAGTCAGCTTCCTGTTTGCTGACTCAGGCACCGGGTGAAGTAGAAACTCAGCAGCTTCACGATCTGAATCTGCGCATTCGTCGCGATGCAGCTTCTGCGACCAGTCACTGATTAATGAAGGCAGCCGCTCTCTTAATGGAGAGTGGCCGTCAGTCAACGTTTTTAAGCAGAGGTTTTCTATGGCAGGTCACAGTAAATGGGCGAATATTAAACACCGTAAGGCCGCGCAGGACGCCAAGCGGGGCAAGGTATTTACAAAAATTATCCGTGAGCTGATGGTTGCTGCCAGGCAGGGCGGCGGTCTGGTTGAAGATAACCCGAAATTAAGAGCCATCGTTGATAAAGCGCTGGGCGCCAATATGACTCGGGATACCGTTAATCGTGCTATTGCCCGTGGTGTGGGTGATGATGATGACTCCAATATGGATGAAGTCACTTACGAAGGTTACGGTGCCGGTGGTATTGCGGTTCTGGTTGAATGCCTGACGGATAATCGTAATCGTACCGTGGCGGAAGTTCGTCATGCGTTTTCCAAGCATGGTGGTAACCTGGGGACCGATGGTTCTGTTGCTTACCTGTTTGAACGAAAAGGTCAGATCTTCTTTGAAGAAGGTGTCGACGAAGATGAGGTCATGGAGGCTGCCCTGGAAGCCGGTGCAGAGGACATTGTCAGTAATGATGATGGTTCTGTTGAAGTCCTGACTGAGTGGACTGAGTTTATGGCCGTGAAGGAAGCTCTGGAAGCGGTGGGCCTGACAGCTGCAGGTGGTGAAGTGGGTATGATTGCTTCCCTTCAGATCGAGCTGGATCTGGCCGGTGCGGAGAAGATCATGAGGCTGATTGATCGCCTGGAAGATCTGGATGATGTTCAGAATGTTTACACCAATGCGGATATTTCTGCAGAAGTGATGGAGCAGATGGGCTGATTGTTGGTCGGTATGCTTTACCTGAAAACCCGGATCTTTCCGGGTTTTTTTATATGAGGCTTTTCATAATCATTACAGATTAAAGGCCAGCGTGATCAGAAAAAGTACCAGAGTGACGCCGGCAATGGTCAGTAATGTTTTTACTTGATTATTCATCTGGCAGGCTGGCTCCCTAAAACTCATGTTCAAGGGTAAGTGGTGCGGGCATGGATTCGTAGCGTATTTTGGTAATCCACTGTTTCTAAATTGTAAT
>NZ_JAVRMB020000279.1:0-47308 GCF_031844845.1 Endozoicomonas sp. | reverse complement strand
TTCGACGGGTGTTTTTGATCCTCAATAATGGAAGAGGCGTTGTAGAAAATATCAGCTTTCCGTCATCCCCGCGAAGAAGGGTGTTGCAAAAGGTCTCAAATGCCGATTTGTACCGCTGCTGTCTTTCCCGCGAAGGAGGGTTTTGCGACAGCCTCGAAGGCGGGAATCCATCTCGAGAGTGGGAGTCTATCTCGAGCAGTGGATCCCCGCCTTCGCGGGGATGACGGTTACGAGTTCATTTTTGTAAAGTATTGAAATTTCTATAAATGGATTCAGATCGCGAGTTTTTTGTGACAGGTATCCAAGCTAGAATAGGCGCTTTAAAGTAAAAGTAGAAAATGTTGGACGTTAATTATGCGCTTTAAACGTGCTGCCTCAAATCCATTTTTCCTGAATGAGGATGTGCGTATTGAGAGGCTCTCCCATGATGGCCGTGGGATTGCCCGTCACAAGGGGAAAATCCTGTTTGTTGATGGCGCATTGCCTGATGAAGTCGTACGTGTTCAGGTGACTGAAGATAAGCGGCGTTTTATGAATGCCCGCGCCAGAGAAATACTGACAGCCTCTCCTGAACGTTGTGAGCCCGAGTGCAGGCATTTTCGCCAGTGCGGCGGTTGCGCTCTGCAATACTGGTCTCACGAAGGACAGCTCAGCAGTAAGCAGGAAATTGTCCTCGATCAGCTGCGGCGTTTTGCCAATATAGCACCTGAGCACCTTGATGAGCCTCTGGTTTCACCCCCTTATGGATACCGGTACCGTTGTCGTTTTGCCATACGCTGGAAAAAAGGAAATTTGCAGCTGGGCTTTCGTGAAAAATCCAACAATGCCATTTGTGTTATTGACCACTGTCCGGTACTGGCAGAACCTTTACGGGAAATCCCCGGGCTTCTCAAGTCATTTCTGCCAACGCTGAAAAGCCGTGAAGCCATTTCCCATGCAGAGTGTTTTCTTGCAGAGAATGGCCGCGGGTTACTGTTGCGTCATATCCGCCCCCTGTCTACAGGGGATCAGGAACTACTCAGGGAATTTGCGGCTTCTCACCAGCTGTTTCTTTATCTGCAGGGTAGCCCTGAAAGGATTGATCCTTTCTATCCGGTTGTTTCTGATGAGAAAGGGCATGAAGCGCTCTATTATCTCTTGCCATCATCTGGCCTGAAGCTGTACTTCCGGCCCCAGGATTTTACTCAGGTTAACTGGACGATAAATCAGTCGATGGTTGATCAGGCCATTGAATGGCTCAACCCAAAGCCTTCAGATAAAATCCTCGACCTGTTCTGTGGATTGGGTAACTTTTCTCTGCCGTTGGCCCGAAAATCAGGGCATGTTACCGGGATAGAAGGTTCGCAGAGTTCAGTGGATCAGGCGGTCAGAAATGCAGAGCTGAATGGTTTTGATAATGTGAGTTTTTATCGGACTGACCTGTCCAGTGATTTCAGTTCAGAATCCTGGGCCAGAGAACGTTACGATATTGTGGTGCTGGATCCGCCAAGAGCCGGTGCCGATTTTATGATTGGCCAACTCAGTAGGTTATTGCCTGACCGGTTGTTGTATATTTCCTGCAATCCGGCGACATTGGCAAGAGATGCAGGTATCCTTGCGTCCAGTGGTTTCAAGTTGCACCGCCTGAGTGTAATGGACATGTTTCCACAAACTTCTCATGTGGAATCCATGGCGCTTTTCATAAGGTAGCACCTGGCCGGTAGAGAACTCTCCGGTAATAACTGCCCTATTTTAAAGAAAGAGACGGAATGGAATAGATGGTCAAGGTTAGAGAGGATCAGCCTCAGCACTATGACGGCAGTGTCGATTTGGGTGCCTGGCTGAATCGCCTTCAGGAACGTTATGGTGTCGGTGATACGGATAGCCTGAGAGAGGCCTGTGAACTGGTCTGTCAGGCCGAGCTGCTGGCCATGAAGCAAAGTTCATCTGATGACACCGTCTGGCCAGCGGGGCAAGGTTGTTTCCGTACCGGACTGGAAATGGCGGAAATCCTGTCAGAGCTGAAACTGGATATGGATACCCTGGTTGCTGCTGTTCTCTACCGAGCCGTCCGTGAAGCCAAACTGCCGCTTGCCCAGGTCGAAGAAAACTTTGGCAAGGTGGTGGCTGGACTGATTCAGGACGTTCAGGGTATGGCTGCCATCAGTAATATCCAGAATCCCAGGAAGCAGGTGTTGGATCATCAGCAGGATCAGCTGGAAAAGATCCGCAAGATGCTGGTTTCCATCATTGATGATGTTCGTGTCGCGTTGATCAAACTGGCGGAACGAACCTGCGCCATTCGAGCGGTTCAGCATGCCAGTAAAGAGAAGCGGCAGCGAGTCGCCCGGGAAGTGTTTGAAATCTACGCGCCATTGGCTCACCGACTGGGTATCGGTTATATCAAGTGGGAGCTGGAAGACCTCTCATTTCGTTATCTTAAGCCCCATGACTATAAGAAAATTGCCAGGCTGCTGGATGGCAAACGGCTCGATCGTCAGCAATACATTACCGATGTCGTGGATGCACTGAAATCATCACTGTCTGAAACTGACGTCGAAGGTGATGTGAACGGTCGGGTTAAACATATTTACAGTATCTGGCGCAAGATGAAGCGGAAGAATGTTGATTTCCGTGATCTCTACGATATTCGCGCTGTCCGTATTCTTACCCATGAAGTCCGTGATTGTTATGCAGCTCTGGGGGTGGTTCATTCCTTATGGAATCACATCCCGAAAGAGTTTGATGATTATATTGCCACGCCTAAAGAAAATGGTTATCGCTCCCTGCACACGGCTGTATTCGGGCCGGATGGCAAGACACTGGAAGTGCAGATTCGAACCCATGATATGCACGAAGAAGCGGAGCTTGGGGTTTGTGCTCACTGGAAATACAAGGGCACCGACGTTAATAGCAGTAGCGATAGCTATGAAGAAAAAATATCCTGGCTGCGTCAGGTTATGGAGTGGCATGAAGATCTTGGCGATCTTGGTGAGCTGGGCGGCCAGTGGCGCGCGGATGTAGAACCGGATCGTATTTATGTTTTCACCAAAGATGGCCATGTGGTTGACCTGTCTGTGGGTGCGACGCCCATTGATTTTGCCTACCGTATCCACTCTGAAGTGGGTAGTCGATGCCGGGGAGCCAAAGTCGCCGGACGTATTGTGCCGTTGAACCATAAGCTGAAGACGGGGGATCAGGTGGAAATTCTAACCGCCCCCAATGCCCGCCCGAGCCGCGACTGGCTTAACCCGGATCTGGGGTATGTCATTACCAGTCGGGCCAGGGCGAAAATAACCAGCTGGTTCAAGAAACAGGATCGCGATGCCAATATTGTTGACGGCCAGAGCCTTCTGGAGATAGAAATAAAACGACAGGCGTTACATGGCGTCAACTACAGTGAGATTGCTCAGGCGGTCAACTGTCTTTCTCCGGACGATATGTTTGCCGGGATTGGTGCCGGTGACATAAAGCTTCGTCATGTGGTCTCGCTGGCTCAGAAACAGGTAGCACCGGAAGAAGAAAAATCTTTTGAGATTCGTACCAAACCGCAACAGGAGAGACTATCAGACAGCACCATCAATATTGATGGCGTCGGTAACCTGTTGACGCAGATGGCCGGTTGTTGTCAGCCGGTGCCGGGTGATCAGATTGTTGGCTACATTACCGTGGGCCGTGGTGTGACGATTCATCGTGAAGACTGTAATACGGCGCTCAATTTGCGAAGTCGTGAGCCGGAACGGCTGATTGAGGTTAACTGGGGTTCGAAACCTGAGTACAGTTATGCTGTGGACGTTATGATTACCGCCTATGATCGCCCGGGTCTGCTCAGGGATATAACGGTGGTGCTGGCCAACGATAAGGTCAATGTGCTCTCCATACAGACTCGTACCAGTAAGGAAGAGCTCCTCGCCAGTATGCTGCTGACCATGGAGGTTCCCGGCCTCGACAGCCTGGGACGTATTCTGGCAAGAATCAGCCAGTTGCCCAATGTCATTGATGCCGTCAGGCACCGGAAGATGAGTTGATCTCGCTTCCCGTTGCCCGCCCCCCGTTACCCGAAAAAGCCCGTCTTATCTTTTTCGGGTAACGGGCCGCGGGTAGCGGTCTTAAGGAGATTGAATTGCCCCATTCCATTGATGACCTTATTACGCTGATGGCCAGGCTCAGGGATACTGAACATGGCTGTCCTTGGGATCTTAAACAGACTTTTGCCACTATTGCGCCTTACACTCTGGAAGAGGCCAGTGAGGTCGCTGAAGCGATTGAACGGGAAGATTACGATAATCTCAGAGAAGAGCTGGGAGACCTGTTATTTCAGGTTGTTTTCCATGCACGAATGGCTGAGGAAGCCGGGCACTTTGACTTTACTGACATCAGTCAGGAGCTTCTGGCGAAACTGATTCGCCGGCACCCCCATGTATTTCCCGACGGTAGTCTCGAGTCGTTTTCTTCTCAGGAAAAACTCTCACCCGAACAAGTCAAACAGAAGTGGCAGGAAATAAAGGCAGAGGAAAAAAAGCAAAAAGGACAAAAAAAGTCTGACTCTGCCATGCCTGATGATTTGCCCAGAACATTACCAACATTACAGCGAGCAGAAAAAATTCAGGCTGCAGCCGCAAGAGTTGGTTTTGACTGGCCTGAAGCCGAACCGGTATTTGACAAGATTTATGAAGAGCTGGATGAAATCCGCGAAGCAAGAGATGAGGGCCAGGAGCGAATCTCTGAGGAAGTAGGGGATCTTCTATTTGCCTGTGTCAATCTTGCCCGTCATCTTGGCGTTGATGCGGATATGGCCTTGCGCAAGGCATGTCATAAATTTGATGGGCGCTTTCGTAAAATGGAAGTGCTTTCCTCAACCAATGGTCAGGTGTTTGAGCAGCTGACACTTGAGGAGATGGAAAACTACTGGCAGCAGAGTAAGGGTGCCAGTTGAGGTTTGATTCTGCTTTATGAATTGGCCCCCCCGGAAGGAGGGGCATCCATGCAAAGCACAATTGGTTTAATATTCATTTTCACAAGCGCTGTGTTTATTTTACTAAATGCTTCGATGATTTGATCATTATGTACTCTTGCAAGTTCGCTAGTACTGTCATCGGTTGAAGTTGTGTCAGCAAGACTCAGTTGAATATAAGTTATTTCAGTTTCAGACAGGGTTATTTTCATGCCATTGAATTTTACTACTGGTTTTTGTTCGGGTACTGAAATGTCAGGAACAACTTGATCTGCAGGTATGACAAGTTCGGGTAGAATAGAGCTCATAAAGCTACCCCGGATGATAAGGTTGTAATCTCCAGTCTCTATCCGATCCTTTGTATTATCTTTTGGCGATTCATCAAAGTTCTATAATAGAAGCAATGCCTGATCTTCTTGAAAAGAAAAGGCATTGAGTAAGCTTATTCTACAACATGGTGCTTGATGTGGTTGTTAAAAATTCTGTGAAGTTTTTATTTTTGTTGTTCGACTTTTTCACTGCTGGCCAATAGTCGGTCACTGAGTGCAATGATTCGCCTGTCAAAATATATTGCTGATGCTGGTATCTGTTCAAGACGGCAGGCTTCCCGGCTTATTGAAAGTGGCTGTGTTCTGGTGAATGGGCGGCAAGGGTTGCATATCGACCGTATAAAAGACGGTGATTGTGTACTTGTAAGCGGTCAGGAAATACAGGCAGGCATTGAAAAAGTCTATTTTCTGTATAACAAGTCGGTGGGGGTTGACTCGGTTTGTGATTTTGAAGATTCCGCCAGTATTGTGCATTATTTACCTGATCTGAAGGATAATCGTCGTGTTTTCCCGGTTGGCAGGCTGGATAAGGACTCCCATGGTTTGATGCTGTTAACAAACCATGGTGAGTTATGCCAGAAGCTGATGCATCCGGATTTTTATCATGAGAAAGAGTATCTGGTTCGTGTCGACAGGCCTTTTTCTGAAGCTTTTTTAGTAGCCATGGCCGCAGGTGTGCAGTATGGAAAAATTACTACAAAGCCCTGCCGTATCAGGAAAGTAGAAGACGAGTGGTTCAAGATCACTCTGACTCAGGGGCTTAACCGTCAAATACGCCGGATGTCTCAGAGTCTGGGGTATCGGGTTATGGACCTTCAGCGCATTCGTATGGTCAATTTGCAGCTGGGTGAGCTGGCGCTCAATAAACACCGGGAGCTTAAGGAGGATGAGGTTGCTGTATTACTGAGGGAAGCGGGCCATCAATAGAAAATCCTGCCCCTGTTGTTGATATCGCTGATAAGGCTGCAGGATATCAGACGGAATGCTTTCAATTTCCGGAAATATGAAGCCTGCTCTACGATAGAAGGTTTCAAGGTGAGAGTACGGGTAGCACCAACAGGTTGCTGATGCCAGACTCTTCATGTCCTTCATGGTTTGGTTGAGAAGTCGTGAGCCAATACCCTGTCTTCGGGCATTGCCGGACACCCAGACACTTCTCAATAAATAACCAGCGGATTTTGGGCTGGCTCTCAGTCCAGCCACAATCACGCCCTGTTCGTTCCGGGCAATCCAGGCTCGCTCACCACCTCTGGCCTTACCTTTGTGGCCATTTTCCTTGAAAAAACGGTTTACCAGGGGGAAAGCCAGATGATCAAGCTCTGCCACTGAGAAGGTGGCTGATTCGGTCATATCAGCTATTCTTTTTCGCCGTTTTCTGGGCTGCAACGAGAATTCCACGCAACATATTAAGCTCTTTTACTTCAGGACGGGCACGGTTAAAAAAGCGTCGCAGTCGGGTCATGACCAGTCCGGGGTGTTGCTGAATAATAAAGTCGATATCCGTCAGTGTGGTTTCCAGATGTTCGTAGAAAAGCTCAAGCTCCTTGATGAGAGGGTATTCCTGCTCTGGTTTCTCATTGTTGTCAGCGCAGTCGCTTTTAAGAGAGGCCTTGTGGATTTCATAACAAAGAATCTGGATTGCTGAAGCCACATTCAGCACAGGGTAGTCCGGATTGGCATCAATGCTGGTGTGGAAATGGCACTTTTCCAGTTCGCTATTGGTCAGTCCCATGGTTTCCTGACCAAAGACCAGCGCAACCGGAGATTGCCGGGACTCTGACAAGAGCTGGGCGGCGCATTGTTCAGCTGACAGCATGGGGCGTGAGAAAGAGTGGGTCCGGGTTCTGGCGCTGGTGCCTATCACTAAAGAGCAGTCAGCAATGGCTTCATCGAGTGTGTCGAACAGCCGGGCTTTTTCAAGCACATCAAGTGCGCCTGCCGCCATAGAGTTGGCCTCGGATGCAGGAAAGCGCTTGGGGCTCACCAGGCAGAGGTCAATCAGTCCCATGGTTTTCATGGCCCTGGCTGCGGAGCCTATATTGCCGGGGTGGAAAGTATTGATAAGGATAATGCGAATATTCTGGAGCATAACGACCCATGGCTTGCCCGGTGGTATAGATGAAACACTTTTGTTTCAGCACCGGATTATAAGGGAGTTATGACCCTGAAAACCAGTTGATCACTGGCGGTTTTTGTTTAAGGAAAGTGGCATTGTATATTTTGAATGGCAGCATCGCGGAACCCGGCTGGCCAGGATAATGCCGGTTTTAGAGCGATCCATTGTTCACCGGCATATTCACTGACATGGTTTGACGGCCGGGAATCAGAGATTGCTTTCTTCCCCGGCAGCGGTCCCTGTCTCCAGGCTGGCGACCGGGTCGTAATTGGCGACGGACGGCTGGTTACTTTCCCTGCCTCCCTGACGGCGGTTCAGTGGTGAGGCCAGCCAGGGCAGAACCCCTTCGGAGCGCAGGATTGCCCGGTTATTTTTCAGGCTGAAAGCGTAATAGCCAAGCGCGAAAACCACCGCCAGACAACCTGCCCCTACGGCCACTGCCTGATTCAGGCTGTTATCGGAGGAGTTGGAGTAGGGAGGTAGCAATTGCTCGCCAGCTTCGCTAACGGTTTTTGCGGTGCTTTCTGTTAATTCTGTGAAGGTGCCGGTGGCCTGTGCTGGTGTGGTACTCTTTTGCACGGCTGGGCGATCCTTGAAGCGATATTCTGGACAAGTACCGGGGCTAAAACATGCGGTGGCATTATATTTTGGCGACCAGAGTTTGCAGATTATATCACAGGATTCACAAGTGATAGCTTCGGGTTCGCAGTATACACCTTCAATAAAATCGCATCTATTTGAACAAGCATCGTCAATCATTTGAGGGCATCTATTATTACACTTTTCTGTATCATAATGAATCGAGTGATTGTCACAATATATACTACAGCTTTCGCAGAAGGTATTGGTGCAGTAGGTTTTGGAGGCACCTTTAACGCGGCTTTGTCTGCATTCCAAGTCGCTGCGACAAGTACCACTACTACTCGATATTACAGCACACACAACACACACCGCCAGCGCACCTCTTGCGTCCGGTGTACCGCAACTCTTCCCATTGTCAGACTTTTTGCGGTAGTCATTAGCGGCATGGTTAAGAAAAGTCCGGATATCCTTATCACCGGTGTCTTTTTGTATCGCCAGTTGCCTGCGGTTGTTCGCCTGTTCCAGCATTTTGCCAATGGTGATGCCGGGGTACCGCTCACACAGGGTCAGTATTGCCGATAGCAGGGGGCGGTCAATAGTTTCCCTGACCGGGGTGTTGAACAACAAATGGCTGGTAAAATTCACCAGACCCGGATTCTGGTAACGCCTGATGGCCAGCGCCAGGTAAAGGGGATAAAAGTCCTGTTGCATCAGTGAGCGTTCCTGCAGTATGTTTCGTTTTTTCAGCCCTCTTGCTGTTTCCATTGACTGGATAAATCTCCTGAGTTCACCGGTGGTTCGGCTGGCAAGACTTTCCAGCTGTTCCGCCAGATCATTGGTTTTATTCAGGTCCAGGGGCCGTTGCAGATTTTTCATATTCGCTTCGAACACTTGCTTTGCTTCGCTTTTCGTGAGCTTTGTCTCAGGGGGAGGGGGACATTGGTCGGTTCTGTTGATAACCGCTGAAGGGCAGGCTTCGGAGGAGGGCTTGTCGGGGTGATCTGGGTCGGTTTTACCAATATTTCTGGAGTTTATGTTTTGCCGCAGTTGAGTCCTTTCCCCGTTGATGGACGGTTGTTTGTTCCCGGATGGGGAACGTTTGACGGCATAGACAAATCGGTTATTTGATTGAACTGGGGGGGACTGGGGTTGAGGCAATGGCTGATCGAGAGTGGCCTGCTTTTTATTGGTTATCATAAAAAAAACCGGTTATGAAAATTAGTGATCTGAGTCGCTCCCGATTGGACAACTGGCATATTATTAAGTTCCTGATAAGTATTGACCCTGCTGTCTGGCAGCTTCAGCACCACCGATGATTATGATCCCCTCACCAGACTTGTAGCCCTGCGCCATTCGGAGGTTGTCGCAAAAGGCAGAAAAGCGGTCTCGACGCAGGTCGGTTCGCTTGCGTACCCGAAGGGCATAAAAGCCGACACCCGAACCAACCGCCGTGCACCACTCAATACCAAAGACCGTCGGCTTTCTGGCCTTTAAGGCTCTCGAGTCCTCGGGTCCCCCTGAACGGGGAACCGACCTGCACAGATTGGAAGCAGTTTTTGAGTTTTGCCACAGCCTCCTTCGCGGGAAAGACGGCAGTGGTATAAATCGGCATTTAAGACCTTTAGCGAAAACTTTTTCGGGCTGTGCATTTTCGGGGCTGTGCATTGCCTGAAGGATGTTCCGGGGACTGTTCGTAGTGAGCCCCCATCAACTTATGTACAATGCGCTCCTCAGGTAAGCAGTCCGGGAAATCAATAAAGCATGAGTCAAACTACGCAAAAGCAGGGCTATCGATGGTTATTACGGCAGATAAAACCGGCCCGGCATTGGCTGTTGATCTCAATGACCCTTGGTTTGCTCAGTGGAATTTTTTTGATTGTGCAGGCTTCTATTATGGCCAGCATGATTCACCGTCTGGTGATGGAAAATACCAGCAGGGAAATGTTAACCGATGATTTTTTCTGGATACTGTTACTGGTACTTATTCGCGGTGCCTGTGCCTGGGGGCGTGAGTTTTGTGGGTTCAGGGCGGGAGCGAGTGTTCGGGTTGAGGTGCGAAAACTGCTTCTGGATAAACTGAGACGGCTGGGACCTCTGGTTATTGGGGAAAAACCGGCGGGTAGCTGGTCTGCCATTGCCGTTGAACAGGTAGAAGAGCTGCAGGAGTTTGTTGCCAAATATCTTCCTCAGATGGTTCTTGCAGTGACGATTCCTGTGATCATGCTTGTTGTTGCCTTTCCTGAAAGCTGGGTAGTAGGGATTATTTTTCTGGGAACAGCACCGCTGATTCCGATCTTTATGATTCTTGTGGGTACCAGGGCGGCTGAGGCGAATCGCAGAAATTTTCAGTCGCTTTCACGTCTGGGCGGTTTTTTCCTTGACCGGCTGCAGGGGTTGGAAACGTTAAGACTGTTTCAGCGTACCCGATTTGCAGAAGAACAGCTGGTGGATGCCAGTGAAGACTTCCGGATAAAAACCATGCAGGTTTTACGCATGGCCTTTCTCTCATCAACGGTGCTGGAATTTTTTGCCTCTGTTTCCATTGCCATGGTGGCGGTATTCCTGGGAATGAGTTTTCTGGGGCATCTCACCTTCGGTGGCGAGGTGACGCTATATACCGGTCTTTTCCTGTTACTGCTGGCTCCCGAGTATTACCAGCCTCTGCGGGAGCTGGGAACTTATTACCATGCCAAGGCTAAGGCGGTAGGTGCGACAGAAGAAATTCTGGACATTCTTTCCCGTGAGGAGCCAGAAGCTCATCGGGGAAAGTTGATGTTCCCTGCAACGTCTCCGCTAACTATTGATGCGAAAATGCTATCGGTCACTGCCAGGGTAAAAAGCACTGCTAAATCAGTGGACGAAGATCTTCTTGAACATAAGGAACAGCTATTGCTGGATCAACTGTCGTTTACGATTGATGCGGGCAGTCGGGTTGGCATCATTGGTAGCAGTGGTGCCGGTAAAACGACACTGGTCAATACCCTGATGGGTTTCTGGAATTATCAGGGCGAGATTCGGGTGGCGGGTCAATCCCTTGCAGATACCGATCTTGATAGCTGGCGAAAAGAGATTGCCTGGCTGGGGCAGCATCCTCTGATTATTCATGGCTCAGTCTATGACAATATTGCCTTTGGTCGGCCGGTGTCCCGTGAGCAATGTCTGGAGGCTCTGGCCAGGGCACAGGGAATGGATATTCTTGACAGACTCCCCGATGGCCTGGATAGCCCATTGCAGGAACAGGGCGGAAACCTTTCTGTGGGTCAGGCCCAGAGAGTTGCACTGGCACGAGCCCTGGTCATGCCGGTTCGGCTATTGATTCTGGATGAACCAACGGCCAGTCTCGATGCCGCCAGCGAAACACTGGTGCTGGACGCGCTCAGTGCTATTTCGAAGGATTGTACGGTGATTACCATTACCCATCGAATCAATCAACTTAATGCCATGGATCAGATATTGATGCTGGAAAATGGTCGATTGGTTGCCAATGGTTCACCCTCCTCGCTGGCTAAGGAAAGTCCTGAGTACCAGCAGTTTATCCGTATGCACGGTGATCGAAATGCAGGGAGCCTGGATAATGAATGACCTCTGGCCTTTTCTGAAATTATACCGGCAACACCTGAGTATGTTGTCACTGGGGATTGTCCTTGCCATTATCACGTTGCTGGCCAGCCTCAGTCTGCTCTCCCTTTCGGGCTGGTTTATTTCGGCCACCGCCATTGCCGGTCTTACTTTAACGGCAGCGCAGACCTTTAACTTTTTTACGCCGGGTGCCGGAGTCCGGGGATTTTCCATTGTCCGCACCGCGGCCCGTTATGCTGAGCGCCTGATAAGTCATGATGCTACTTTCCGTCTGCTGTCAGGATTACGCAGCTGGTTTTTCAGCAAACTGATTCCTGTTTCTCAGGAGCAACTGGGGCAATACCGAAAGGGTGAGTTACTGGATCGGCTGGTGGCTGATATTGACGCACTGGATCAGCTGTATCTGAGGCTGGTCAGTCCACTGTTGTCGGCACTGATCGTGGCATTGCTTTTTTCATTCTTTCTGTCTTTTTTCAGTACTGCTGTGGCGATGGTAGTGCTTATGGTAATGAGCCTGTGGATTCTGTCCATGCCATTGCTTTTCTATGTGTTGGGCCGGGAAGCCGGTGAGTCTATGGGCATCCGGCAGGCTCGCCTTCGCCAGCAGATACTGGATTATTTGCAGGGGATGGCGGAACAGCAGATATACGGCAGTGATTCAGTCAGTCGCGCAACCATCGCCGATTCAGAAGATCAACTGATAAGGGATCAGTCCCGAATGGCTGCCCTGGAAGGGCTGGGTTCTGCACTCTTTGTTTCCTGCTCAGGGGCTGCTGCGCTGCTGGTTTTGTATATTGGCAGTGGTGAAATGAGCGCCGGACTGGTCAGTGGTCCGGTAATGGTGATGATGGTATTCGGTATGCTGGCCAGTTTTGAAGCGTTGATGCCGCTGCCTGTTGCTTTCCAGTTTCTGAGCCATACCCGGCACGCTGCCAGTCGTTTGCGTCAGGTGGTCAAGACGCCAGCGGTCGTCTTTCCGGATAAAGCTTCTGGTCACTCGGTAAAAGGTGAGATTCAATTCAGGGATGTTTCCTGTGCCTATTTTGAAGGTAATGGTGATGGCCATAAGATCATTAATAAGTTCACTTTAACGATCATGGCTGGGAGCCGCATAGCTCTTCTCGGAAAAACCGGTTGTGGTAAATCAACCCTGATCAAATTGCTGAACCGGGGGTTGGAACCTCTCTCCGGGCAGGTCTGCCTGGATGGTCAGTATCTTCAACATTTTTCGGAGCAGGAACTCTATCAGGCAATAACCTTTGTGCCCCAGAAAACCCATGTGTTCAGTGCCACATTAAGGGGGAATCTGCAATTGGCGGCTCCCCGGGCCACCGATGAAGAACTCTTGAATGTTGTTCATCGTTCTGGCATGGACAGGCTCGCAGCGGCAAGGGGAGAGGGGAGTGATTTACTGAATATCTGGCTGGGGCAGGGTGGCATCGCTTTGTCCGGTGGCGAGCAGCGTCGTCTGGCTATCGCGCGGGCCATGTTGAAACCGGCGCCGGTTCTGGTAATGGATGAGCCGGGTGAAGGCCTGGATATTCATAGTGAACAGGCACTGTTGGATACAGTACTGAGCGAGTTCAGGGAAAGTACCGTCATTATGATTACTCATAAAACCACGGTTCTTGAAAGGATGGATCGGGTCTATCGGATGGAAGATGGTTGTCTGATGAAACGGGTCAAAACAGAGCTATGAGATTTTCTATGAGTGGCTGTGTGTATTAGGAGTATATATTGGCTATACTTACTTTTGGTGTTATTGGAGGTAAGTATGACGAAAACAAGAACTACGGTCACCATTGATGAAGCCCTGCTGGCTGAGGCTCGCTCTCTGCCAATCCCCCCGTTGTCAGCATTGTTTGAACAGTCGGTCCGCAAGGCGGTAAAAACCGCCAGGGCAGAAAAGTGGCGGGAAGAGAACCGTCAGGCATTGGCAGAATACAATGAGCGGATTGAACGGGAAGGGGTATTCAGTGAGCAGTATGGGGTGTGGCATGGCAAATCAGTTTGACGTTTACCGGCTTGATAATTTGATGGTCGTTGTGCTGCAAAACAATTTTGCTGAAACAGCGACAACCGTGGTTGCACCGCTGTTGCCTAAGGAAAAGGTGAATACGCCGCTGACCGGGCTGATGCCGGAAGTGGAGCTTTCCGGGGCGTTAATGGTGGTGGATGTGCCGGCACTGGCAGCTATACGATCTAACCTGCTCCGAGCCCGTTCCGGTGAGTTGACTATGTATCGTGAGCCATTACTGTCAGCACTGGATTTACTATTTACCGGATTTTAAATAGCCGGTTTAGCTAGTGCTGGCCCCCTTAATAGAGTTTTTTTTCCGGCCAGTCTTCTATCAGGCTTTTGCGAATCGCTGAGCGTTCCTGCTCATTCATTTGGCAAATGTCTTTCCCGGCTACTTTCGAATAGAAGTGCCACATCCAGGTCTTGTTGACCGGGTTGGGAATAATAAAGTATTTTCTTCCATACTGGTCTCTGGTTTTTTCTACCGATGATTTATCAAAAGGGGATAGTCCCTGTTCTTTAAGATCAAAGTCATCCAGAAGGTCACCCACGTATAGTCTTACATCGTAGTTTTTGCCATTGATCTTTCCGGTCATGATGGCTTTACGTTGATACTCTTTACCACAACTCTTCCTGCTCCCCGGACAGTACTTTGAACGGTTGAGCAGATGGCTTTCTGTCACTTTAGGGAAACCATTGTAACTTAGCTGTTTCAGGGTCAGGGTTTCAATATCACCTTCGTGACCGGGACGTCCGGATGAGTGCTCCCTGGCCGTTAAATAGAAGATCTCATAGCCCAGTGCTGCTGCTTTATTTAGAAACTCTCTGGCGCCCGGGATAGAAGAGCTGCCAGGCCGTTTTTCGAAACTCTCCATTTTTTCTTTGGGATCAGTAAATGTCTGGCAAAGTGGCGGTATTAAATGAATCGGGGGGTAGTCGATTAATGTTCCATCAATGTCGACAATAATGGCCCGGTTGTCAGCCTGTCTGTTTTCAGACCGTTCAAGGGCCCGGGTTGCCAGATTGTATGTTTGCACGGCTATGGCACTAAAATCCGCAGACTTCCTGATCCAGAGGTCGGCCATCATGATCTGTTGCTGATAGTCTGGGGGAGAGGGTAAGGTTACGCCTTTGTAATTGGCTGCCCGAACTCTGGCATTATGTTTTTCATCGGGGTGGAGGGTTCGGTAGTCACTGGCAAGTGCTTCTTCCCAAAAACCGTAGACAGTATTGGGTAAAATAAACCATTCGCTGCCAAATTTATTTTGATGTCGACTGACCCATTTTTTTTTCACCGGATATAATCCCCTGTCAACTTCTCCGAGGTCGTTCAGCTGGTCGCCCAAAAGCATGACCGGGTGATAATCCATGCTGATAATATGGTGTCGTTTATCTTCTTTGCTCAGGGTTGTGTTATTTTCATCCTGAAGCAGAAGATGGTTTTTACTGCTGACTGGATAGCCCAGTTTTTTGAGTTTGTTGAGGGTTATTGTTTTTACGTCATTGAATCGACCACTGATATAAAAGATAGCTACACCCATCTCACTGGCTTTTTTCAGAAACTCGACAGAACCGGGAAGAGCGGTTGCTTTCTGATGGTTCCACCAGTACCTCGATCGTTCGATGCTTCGGGCTTCGCTGGTATCAACCATGCTGCTGAAATAGGCGGTGCCGGCAATCAGGGTGTCATCAATCGCCGTGATAATGGCAGGCTTTTTCCCTTTTGGAATGTTTTTCAGTGACTGTTTTAACTGGTCTTCTGCATTATTAAAAACCTGGTAAAAATAAGCGGCGTATTCTCCAGAATGTTGTTGCCAATTAGCCGCAATAATTATTTCATTGTTTAAGTCTTGTTGTTCATAGCTGTTGGCAAAGAATGATTTTGCCGTAAGCAGAGGTGTAAGCAATAGAGCTGCTAAGATTTTCTTGTCCATAGAGTCCGGGTCTCATCATTATGATTGTGATTAAATTGGCCGGTACAGAATAGACAATGAAATTGAAAGTCTATGGAAGACTTTGCTCTCGGTTGTTAATGAATAAGTTCCTTTTTATTGACAAAAGAGTTAAGGCTTTCGTTTAAAACCCTGATTTATCATCAGGGTTTGTACAGCATGCGCTTTCAGGGCTTTTGGGCATGAAAAGCCTGACCATTGATATGCTGGCTCTCATCACCCATCAGATAGAGATAAACCGGCATAATGTTTTCAGGTGTGGGCAGCGTTTGAGGGTCTTCACCGGGAAAGGCGGAAGCTCTCATGGTTGTGCGAGTGCCGCCAGGATTGATGCTATTGGCCCGGACGGAACTGACGCCATCTTCTTCATCAGCCACAATCTGCATTAATCCTTCGGTAGCAAACTTGGACACACTATAAGCCCCCCAGTGAGCCCTGCCTTTGTGACCAACACCGGATGAAGTGAAAACCACCGATGCTTTTTCAGAAAGTCGGAGCAGGGGTAATAACTCCCGTGTCATCATGAAACCGGCGTTCAGGTTAACCTGCATGATTTTCATCCAGGTTTCTGTGGGGAACTGACTGATGGGTTTCAGTTCTCCCAGCAGGCCGGCGTTGTGCAATAAGCCATCCAGTTGACCAAATTCATTCTCGATGGTTTCCGCAAGGTTGATGTAATCGAAGTCGCCAGCACTTTCCAGGTTCAGCGGGTAGATGGCTGGTTGTGGCCACTGGTTGAGTTCGATTTCATCATAAACCGCTTCCAGCTTTTCAGTGTTGCGTCCCAGCAGGATAACGGTGGCTCCGTGACGGGCATAAGTGAGTGCAGCGACTCTGCCAATGCCGCTGCCAGCGCCGGTCACCAGTATAACCTTTCCTTTCAGCAGGTCTTGTGGTGCCTGGTACTTAAACATAATGTTTCTCCTTATCAGGCTGCTTTCAGGCCGGTGATCGGTCTTTGGGCATTTCCCAGTTAAGGGACTCAAACCAGTTATGCAACTGCTGGACATTATCAATATTAAAATCTGCCTGCCATTGCTCAGGGTTATCACCCTCGGCGATATAACCATAATGGGCAGCAACAGTCACCATGCCGGCTCTTTTTCCTGCTTCAATATCACGAATATGGTCACCGATATAGACACTGTTTTCCGGTGAGCAGTTGGCTTGTTTGCAGGCAAGGATCAGGGATTCCGGGTCAGGCTTGGCGTTTCTGACATCTTCCGGGCAGACAATGGAGTGGCTTCTGTCAAACAGGCCGGCCTGTCGAATCAGGGCAATGGCGTAGGGCTTTGGCTTATTGGTTACGATGCCCCAGGCAAGGTTGCGACGTTCCAGCTCGTCGATCAGTGGCAGAATGCCGGGGTAGGGCTGAGAGAGGGTTGAGCGGTTGTGATCCTGAATGTGCAGGTCATAGTATTGCAGGAACTGGGCTTTTTTCTGCTCAAGCTCTGTTCCGGGGGGGATTTTAAACGCCAGCTGCATCAATCCCCTCGAGCCGGCGGATACATTCTGTCGAATTACATGACCGTCAAGTTCAGGTTGCTGGTGTTCGGTCAGCATCTTATTTATCGTGATCACAAAGTCTTCTGCGGTGTCTAGCAGGGTGCCGTCCAGATCGAAGAAAACGCCTTCAATGGCTTTCATAATTATTACTCTTATTTAGCGGGCTTTGATCCATAGATCAGATAGTTGACATCCACATCCTTTGGATTGAGTCGATACACTTTGGTTAACAGGTTGTAAGTCATTCCCGTCATATCATGAACGTCCAGGTCTGCTTTTCTCATATCACTGCATAGCTCACTGGGTTTGATAAATTTACTGTGTTCGTGAGTGCCTTTGGGCAGCAATTCAAGCAGGTATTCCGCGCCGACAATAGCGAAGAGATATGATTTCGGGTTTCGGTTGATGGTCGCGAAAAAGACCTGCCCGCCGGGCTTCAGGAGTTTGCTGCAGGCCTTAATAACAGACGCTGGATCGGGCACATGTTCCAGCATTTCCAGACAGGTGACCACATCAAACTGGCCAGGCATCTCTTCTGCCAGCTCTTCGGCCGTGATTTGGCGGTAGTTTACTTCAACGCCGCTTTCCATGCTGTGCAGACGAGCAACGGAGAGAGGTGCTTTACCCATATCAATGCCGGTAACATCAGCGCCTCTCTGAGCCATTGATTCACTCAGGATGCCGCCACCGCAGCCAATATCAACCACACGCTTGCCGGCAAGGCCAACACGCTCATCTATGTAATTCAGGCGCAGCGGGTTAATCTCATGCAGAGGCCGGAACTCGCTGTCCGGATCCCACCATCGACTGGCCAGTTCTTCAAACTTGGCGATTTCACCAGGATCCACATTTTGTGCAGAGCGCATTTCGGGCATTCGTTCTGATCCGTTAAGGAAAGCGTGTGATTTAGGCGGTAATGCCAGCTAAGAGGGGGGCGCCGGGAATAGGCTGGTACTGAAGTAGGGCAGTCTATTCCCGGACACCCTCCTGAATAAGGCGATTATACCTTTAATATTGCAGCTGATCGCAAGAGTCGCTTCTCATTCTCTGCTTTGGTCAGGCTCTCTGATCAAGGAGGGGGGTATGTCTATGTCTTCAAGAGGCCGCAAAGAGGATTGTTGTAGTGGTTTTATCCCAGAGATCTCTCGCGGTTGCAGCGTGTACTGTGGTAATCTCGCTCTTTTATTGATGGATCACTTATTGGTGATCCCATGAATAGTGATGCCTTGAATGAGAGCCTTCTTCTGTATTTCTCGCTAAATTAAAGAAGAACTTTTCAACATCGGTATCCTGGTCCACAGAACCGGAATGGATGCTGACTCCAATCTGTTGGCCGTAAGCAAAAGGACGACTGGGTTTCCATGACTGAAATTGCCAAAGAGATTCTCCCGGTAAATATTGAAGATGAGCTCAAGCAGTCCTATCTGGACTATGCCATGAGTGTCATCGTTGGTCGGGCATTGCCTGATGTACGCGATGGGCTGAAGCCCGTACACCGGCGCGTACTGTTCGCCATGAGTGTGCTGAGCAACGATTGGAACAAGCCCTACAAGAAATCTGCCCGTGTCGTCGGTGATGTTATCGGTAAATATCACCCCCATGGTGATTCCGCTGTTTATGACACCATTGTTCGTATGGCGCAGCCTTTCTCGCTGCGTTATATGCTGGTGGATGGTCAGGGGAACTTTGGTTCCATTGATGGTGACTCTGCGGCGGCCATGCGTTATACCGAAATTCGCATGAACAAGATCGCCCATCAGCTGCTGGCGGATCTTGATAAAGAAACCGTTGATTATGTGCCCAACTATGATGGCACGGAGCTGATTCCTGCGGTAATGCCTACCCGTGTGCCGAACCTGCTGGTAAATGGTTCCTCAGGCATTGCGGTGGGTATGGCCACCAATATTCCCCCTCATAACCTGACAGAAGTCGTCACCGGTTGTCTGGCATTGCTGGACGATGAAACGCTGACCGTTGATGATCTGATGGAATATATCCCCGGTCCGGATTTCCCCACCGCTGCCATGATCAATGGCCGTGCTGGCATATTGCAGGCTTATCGTACGGGGCGGGGTCGAATCTATATTCGCTCTAAAGCGGATATAGAACATGACGAGAAACGCAATAAAAGCACCATCATCGTTAATGAATTGCCTTATCAGGTTAACAAGGCCCGCCTGATCGAAAAGATCGCCGAGCTGGTAAAAGATAAGAAGATTGAAGGCATCTCAGAGCTGCGTGATGAGTCCGATAAAGACGGCTTGCGTGTGGTTATTGAACTGCGTCGCGGTGAAAACGCCGAAGTCGTATTGAACAATCTTTTTGCCCAGACCCAGATGGAAACGGTGTTTGGTATTAACATGGTGGCGCTGCAGGATGGCCAGCCAAAGCTGTTAAACCTGAAAGAAATTATTGCTGCCTTTATCCGTCATCGTCGTGAGGTGGTGACCCGTCGTACTGTTTATGAGCTTCGTAAAGCCCGGGAGCGGGGTCATATTCTGGAAGGGCTTGCGGTTGCCCTGTCCAATATTGATCCGGTAATTCAGCTGATTAAGGATTCGCCAACACCGGCAGAAGCCAAAGAGAAGCTGATTGCTCAAGGCTGGAATCCAGGCCATATGACGGAAATGGCGGAGCGTGCCGGTGCGGATGCCTGTCGTCCGGATGAGTTGCCGGAAGAATACGGACTCAGGGACGGGCTTTACTATCTGTCTCCCGTTCAGGCTCAGGCGATTCTTGAAATGCGCCTGCATCGTCTGACTGGTCTGGAACATGAAAAGCTGCTGTCTGAATACCGTGAGTTGCTGGAGAAAATCGCTGAGTTGATGCTTATCCTGTCCAGTTCACAGCGTCTGAAAGAAATTATTCAGGAAGAACTTGAGCGGGTTCGGGAAGAGTTTGGTGATGAACGTCGTACTGAAATTACCAGTTCCCGCCGTGACCTGACCGTTGAAGACCTGATTGATATAGAAGATATGGTGGTCACCCTGTCCAGTGGCGGTTACGCCAAGACCACAACATTGGATACCTATCAGGCTCAGAAGCGGGGTGGGCGTGGCAAGTCGGCGGCTTCGGTCAAGGAAGAAGACTACGTTCAGCACATGCTGGTGGCCAATACGCATACCCGAATTCTCTGTTTCTCCAGCAAGGGTAAGGTCTACTGGCTGAAGGTTTACCAGATTCCTCAGGCAGGCAGAACGTCCCGTGGTCGGCCGATTGTTAACATTCTGCCACTGGAAGAGGGTGAGAAAATCACCGCTATGCTGCCGGTGGAAGAGTTTACGGAAGGTCATTTTGTCTTTATGGCCACCGTAAAAGGTACGGTCAAGAAGACGCCTCTGGAACAATTCTCCCGCCCACGTTCTTCTGGCTTGATTGCTCTTGGTCTGGATGAGGGCGACACGCTGGTGGGTGCTGAAATCACCACGGGTGAGAAACAGGTGATGCTGCTGTCCAATGGTGGTAAGGCCGTTCGCTTCGAAGAGACGGGTGTTCGCGCCATGGGACGTACAGCCCGGGGCGTGCGTGGCATGAGGTTGCCGGAAGGTCAGCGGGTTATCTCCCTGATTATTCCTGAGGATGATACCCAGATTCTGACCGCCAGTGCCAAGGGTTATGGTAAGCGTACAGACGTTAACGAATTCCGTATAACCAGTCGGGGCGGGCAGGGTGTAATATCCATGCAGTGTACCGAGCGGAATGGTGAAATTGTCGGTGCTATCCAGGTGAAGAGCGGCGAGGAAATCATGCTGATTTCCGATCAGGGTACTTTAGTTCGTACGCGGGTCGATGAGGTTTCATCGCTTAGCCGTAATACCCAGGGCGTAACGCTGATTCGCGTCTCTGAAGGTGAAAAACTGGTGGGGGTTGCCCGGGTTGAAGAGCCGGAGACTCCAGAGGGTTTCGTTGGAGAGCTTGATGAAGACCTTGATGAAGACCTTGATGGAGAGCTTGATGAAACGCTTGACGGCGAGCCCGGTGGCGACGTAGACGTTGCCAGTGAAGCTGAGCAGGTTGTGGATCAGGGTGATCCTGTTGATAATGACGGGCCGACAGAGTCCTGATGGTTTAATTTAACGCCAGCCTCGTGCTGGCGTTTTTGCGCCTGATGGTTTTTTTATGGGTATTTTGTCAGTAATGATCCGGGTGAAGTGAACCGCCTTTTCTTGAGAGGGAGTCATTGTGAAGCATTCTGTACATGATGTTCTGGCACAGCTGGAAAATCGCGTTTACAACTTTTCTGCGGGTCCGGCACCGATGCCTCGCGAAGTTCTTGAGCAGGCTCGTGATGAGCTTCTGAGCTGGAAGGATGTGGGTGCTTCTGTTATGGAAGTGAGTCATCGGGGTAAGGAGTTCCTGGCTACGGCCATGGAGGCGGAGCAGGATTTGCGGGATCTGTTGAAGGTTCCTGACAATTATAAGGTGTTATTTCTTCAGGGAGGGGCCCGGGGGCAGTTTGCCGCAGTACCAATGAACCTGAAAGGTGACCGGCAGTCCGCTGATTACATTAATAGTGGTCACTGGGCTCAGTCAGCCATCAAGGAAGCTCAGCGCTATCTGGATGTGAATATTGCTGCAGATGGTAAGTCCGGTGGGTTTAGTACCATGCCCTCGCAGGACCAGTGGCGGCTGAGTACGGATGCGGCCTATTTGCACTACACCCCTAATGAAACCATTGGCGGCCTGGAATTCTCATTTATTCCTGACTCCGGAGCCGTACCCCTGGTTGCGGATATGTCGTCCAATATTCTTTCCAGACCCATTGATGTCAGCAAGTTTGGGGTTATCTATGCCGGGGCCCAGAAGAATATTGGTCCGGCAGGATTAACAGTGGTTATTGTCCGGGATAACCTTCTGAATCAGGGTTCTTTCATGTGCCCGGCGATTCTGGATTACAAGGTTCAGGCTGACAAAGACTCCATGTATAACACGCCACCGACCTTTGCCTGGTATCTGGCTGGCCTGGTCTTTAAGTGGCTGAAGAAGCAGGGTGGACTTGAAGCTATTAATGAAATAAATGAGCGTAAGGCATCCAAACTCTACGGGAAAATTGATCAGTCCGGTTTCTATCAGAACCCGGTTGACCTTCAGTGGCGTTCCCGCATGAATGTGCCTTTCACGCTTGTTAAGTCTGAACTGGATGAAAAGTTTCTGACCGAGTCTGAGCGGGAAGGTTTCCGCTATCTTAAGGGCCACAAGGCAGTAGGCGGTATGCGAGCCAGTATCTATAATGCAGTGCCTGAGCAGCATGTGGATGCTCTTATTGATTTCATGAAAGAATTTGAACGGCGGTACGGATAATGACAGAAGAGACGTTGGGGCAGTTGCGAGTTCAGATTGATTCTCTTGATCAGAAGATTATTGACCTGATCAGTGAGCGCGCGCGGTGTGCCCAGGAAGTGGCTCGTGTGAAAACCGAAGCTGACCCCTCTGCTGTTTTTTATCGTCCGGAGCGTGAGGCTCAGGTTCTTCGTAAAATCATGAAGAACAACGAGGGCCCTCTGAATGATGAAGAGATGGCCCGATTGTTTCGCGAGATTATGTCGGCCTGTCTTGCCCTTGAGGATCCGGTCAAGGTTGCCTTTCTGGGGCCGGAGGGTACGTTTACCCAGCAGGCTTCATTGAAGCATTTTGGTCATTCCGCGGTCTGCGTACCCATGGCGGCTATTGATGAGGTGTTCCGTGAAGTGGCGGCAGGTGCCGTCAATTATGGCGTTGTGCCGGTAGAAAACTCTACTGAAGGTGTCGTCAGTCATACGCTGGACAGCTTTATGGATGCATCACTGAAAATCTGTGGTGAAGTGGTGCTGCGCATCCATCAAAATATGATGGTTTCAGAAAATACCCGGCGCGACCATATTACCCGTATTTATTCGCATGCCCAGTCGTTCGCCCAGTGTCGTAAATGGCTGGATTCTCACTGGCCAATGGCTGAGCGTGTTGCGGTTAGCTCTAATGCTGAAGCGGCCAAACGTATCAAGGGTGAATGGAACTCGGCAGCCATTGCTGGTGATATGGCGGCGGAAATGTATGGTCTGGAAAAAATTGCCGAAAAAATTGAAGATCAGCCCGATAACTCCACTCGCTTTTTGATTATTGGTAATCAACCTGTGCCACCCAGTGGTAATGATAAGACGTCGATTGTTATCAGCATGCGTAACCAGCCCGGTGCGCTGCATGCCATTCTTGAGCCTTTTCATGTTCATGACATCGACCTGACCCGGGTAGAGACCCGTCCTTCCCGGTCAGGCATCTGGAACTATGTGTTCTTTGTGGACTTCGAAGGGCATCAGGAAGACCCTGTGGTACGCAAAGTGCTTGAAAAGCTGGGTGAGCGGGCGAACGATCTTCGTATCCTTGGTTCCTACCCCAAAGGTGTGCTTTAACAGTACACCTTATGTCAGCAGAATCTGAAGCCAACTATAAAAATGCGGTGTCTAATATCTTGGGCTTGCACCCTTAACCTCGGAAGTTGTTTGCAATAGTCATTAGTGCAGCGTCTTATTGCGAGGGCCTTCCTAAATTTTTGCGGAGCAAAAAATGTCTTGTGATTTTCTGGAACTGGCAGTACCCGGTGTAAGGAGTATGAGCCCCTATCAGCCAGGCAAACCTATTGAGGAACTTGCCCGGGAGCAAGGGCTACCGGTGGAAGATATTGTCAAGCTGGCCAGTAATGAAAACCCGTTGGGACCACCCCCTTCTGCGGTAAAAGCCATGACGGACTCTCTGGCAGAGCTTGCCCGTTATCCGGATGGCAGCAGTTATCTGTTGAAACAGGCTCTGGCGGAGAAGTTGAATGTGGCGCCTGAGCAGCTGACCCTGGGTAATGGCTCTAATGATGTATTGGTGCTGCTGGCGGAATCTTTTCTGGATTCAGACGGTTCTGCTATCTATTCTCAGTACGCTTTTGTCGTTTACCCTCTGGCTGTGAAAGCGGTGGGGGCAGAAGGTATTGTCGTTCCGGCGCTCAATTACGGGCATGATCTTGAGGCCATGGCCGCCGCCATTAAAGAGAACACTCGAATTGTGTTTTTGGCAAACCCTAATAACCCAACAGGTACCAGCTTCAGTGAGCAGCAGTTGCTTGAATTTCTTGATAAGGTTCCAGAGCGGGTCATTGTTGTTCTGGACGAAGCCTATTTTGAATACGGGATTGGTGGTGATCTGCCCAATGGCATTAACTTGCTCGATCGTTACCGAAATTTAGTCGTCACACGTACGTTTTCCAAGGCCTATGGTCTTGCTGGCGCGCGTGTTGGGTACTCAATATCCAATCCTGAAATAGCTGATGTGCTTAATCGTTTGAGGCAGCCATTTAACCTTAACCTTCTGGCTCAGTTCGGTGCGGTTGCCGCTCTGCAGGATGATGCCTATATGCAGAAGTCCATTGAGATTAATCAGCAGGGAATGGAATTTCTGGAGCAGGGGTTTGCTGATCTTGGTTTGAGCTGGATTTCTTCTTCGGGTAATTTTATTACCGTTGATATGAAGCGTGATGCCATGCCAGTTTATGAAGGGTTGTTGGCAGAAGGTGTGATTGTTCGTCCTGTGGGCAATTACGGAATGCCAGAGCATCTTCGTATTTCTATTGGTCTCCCGGAAGAAAATCGTCGTTGCCTGGAAGCGCTTGCCCGGGTTTTGGCATAAAGACCGCTTCCCGCTTCCCGCTTCCCGCAAAAGCACAAGCGGGCCGGCTTTTTCGGGCGGCGGGGAGCGGGCAGTGTTCTTTGAAGGAGTATGTTTGTGCAAACCGTTGATACACTGCTGGTGGTCGGGCTTGGCCTGATTGGGGGATCTTTCGCGGCGGCGGTGAAGTCTGCCGGAGTTTGCCGGCAGGTGTATGGTTATGATCAGGACAGGGGTTCGCTGGAGGAGGCTGAGGCTCTTGGGATTATCGATCATGGCTGCCAGAATCTTGCAGAAGGTGTTGCAGTAGCTGATGTTATTATGCTTGCTGTCCCCATGCTGGCGATGAGGCCCGTACTTGAGCAGCTGGCAGAGTGCTCTCTGGATGGCTCTCTTAATAGTAAGGTGATTACCGATGCCGGTTCCAGCAAGAGGACTCTACTGGATGCGGCGCTTGAGGTATTTGGTGAGGTTCCGGATTATCTTGTGCCAGGGCATCCCATTGCTGGTTCTGAAGAAAGCGGAGTGGCCGCTGCAAAAGCAGACCTGTTTGAAGCTCACGATGTTATTCTGACTCCGCTGGAAAATACCCGGCTCCCGGCTATTGAGAAAGTAAAAATGCTGTGGGAGGCCTGCGGGGCGGTGGTGACCAATATGGATCTCTATCATCACGACGAAGTGCTGGCAAAAACCAGTCATCTTCCTCATGTTCTGGCATTTTCACTGGTGGATACGCTGGCTGGGAATCCGGACAATCATGATATTTTCCGGTTTGCAGCCGGAGGGTTTCGTGATTTTACCCGTATTGCCGGTAGCGATCCTGTTATGTGGCATGATGTTGCGCTGGGTAATAGTCAGGCAGTACTGGCAGCACTTGATGAGTTTACAGACGGTCTTGAAGTGCTCCGCAAAGCCATTATTGAAAAAGACAGCCAGTCGCTGTTGGGTATTTTTGGTCGGGCTCGTTCGGCACGGCAGCATTTTTCCTCTCTTCTGGAGAGTAGAAAACAGAGGGTGAAAGCACTGCCTGAATCGTTGGTGAGTCGTGAGGGTTTATCTGGCTCTGTACTGTGTTCGTGCCCTGGACAGTTCGAAGAAAAAGAGACAAAAGAAGAAGTAATGGAAAGTATGAAAGAAAGTACGCAGATGTTTATTGCCAGCCCTGGTGGATCAATTTCCGGTGAATTTCGAGTGCCGGGTGATAAATCCATATCACACAGATCCATCATGCTGGGAGCCCTGGCAGAAGGTGAAACGGTTATTGAAGGGTTTCTTGAAGGTGAGGATGCCCTGGCCACATTGAAAGCCTTTCGTGATATGGGGGTACAGATTGATGGACCGTATCAGGGTCGGGTCACCATACAGGGTGTTGGCATGCATGGCCTCAAACAGCCGGAAGGTCCGCTGTATCTGGGTAACGCGGGAACTGCCATGCGCCTGATGGCGGGCCTTATGTCCGCCCAGTCTTTTGATGTCACCCTGACCGGCGATCACTCTCTGTCGGGTCGACCCATGAATCGTGTGGTTGACCCTCTGGCTCAGATGGGTGCCAGGATTGAGACTTTAGACGGTGGTCGCCCACCACTGAAAATCAAGGGTGGGTCTCATCTGAAAGGTATTGAATATCAGCTTCCCATGGCTTCTGCCCAGGTTCAGTCCTGTCTTTTGCTGGCCGGTATGTATGCTGAAGGGGAAACGGTTACAGTAGCGCCGGGTATTGTTCGTGATCACACCAACCGGATGCTTAGTGGTTTTGGGTATCCTGTTGCTGTGACTGGTGATAATGGCTGCAGGGTGGCCGTAGAAGGCGGTGGAAAACTGGAAGCAACCCGCATTGATGTGCCTGCCGATGTATCATCTGCCGCATTCTTTATGGTTGCCGCTTCCATTGCTGAAGGCTCAGAAGTCCGTCTCTCTCATGTCGGCATGAACCCGACCCGCTCAGGTGTTGTGGAAATTCTTCAGTTGATGGGCGCAGATATTACTCTTGAGAATGAGTCCCTGGTTGGTGGTGAACCGGTTGCGGATATTGTTGTTCGCTCAGCACAGCTGAAGGGGATTGATATTCCTGAACGCCTGGTTCCTATTGCTATTGATGAGTTTCCGGTACTTTTTGTTGCAGCAGCCTGCGCACAGGGGCGAACGTTGCTGACCGGTGCCCGTGAGCTTCGGGTTAAAGAGAGTGATCGAATTCAGGCGATGGCGGATGGTCTGATTTCATTGGGTATTGATGCACAACCACTGCCTGATGGTATGATGATCAACGGTTCCGGTGTTGCCACAAAGCCTGTATTCAAGGGTGGAACCATTGACAGCCATGGCGATCATCGTATTGCCATGGCATTTGCAGTGGCTGCACTGCGGGCAAAGGATGATATTCGCATTTTGGACTGTGCCAATGTGGCGACTTCATTCCCGGATTTTGCAGGTCTGGCAACTCGAGCCGGTATGCGTATTGTGGTTAAAGGTAAATGCGAGTGAGTGAGTCTCAAACACCAGTGACTGTGGTCACCATTGATGGACCCAGTGGCTCTGGCAAGGGAACCGTTGCGGCCCTGTTGGCCAGAGAATTAGGCTGGGGACTTTTGGACAGTGGTGCGTTATATCGTTTAACTGCCCTGGCGGCGTTGAATCACGGGGTGGATTTTACCGATGAATCCTCTCTGGAAGTGCTGGCAGGCCATCTCGATGTGCAGTTCCTTCCCCTGGAAAGTGGCGAGGGATTGACCATTATTCTTGAAGGGGAGCAGGTGGGTCCCAGTCTCCGCACGGAGGATGTTGGGGCTATGGCGTCCAGGGTTGCCGCTCTGCCGGGTGTGAGAAATGCCCTGTTACAGAGGCAGAGGGATTTTGCAGAGCAACCGGGTCTGGTTGCTGACGGTCGGGATATGGGAACCGTTGTTTTTCCAGATGCTGCGCTCAAGGTCTTTCTGACAGCCAGTTCGGAAGAGCGTGCGAAAAGGCGTTATGAGCAGTTGCATCAAAAAGGGATTGGTGCTAGTTTTGATCGCCTTTTGGCAGATATTAAGGCCAGAGACGAGCGAGACAGCCAGCGGGCTGTAGCGCCGCTCAAACCGGCCGATGACGCCATCATTCTTGACAGTACCCGTATGAGTATTCATGAAGTATTCAACGAAGTACTCGAACAAATGCGCTTGAAAGGGCTGGTATAGCACTTTTGCTGCCATTGTTTGCATGCTCTGTCATGAAAAAGCTACACATTTGAGCGGTGTTTCATCGCTCTTCGAAGGGGGTACAGATAATACTGTATCCTTATTTTCTGGAGGTTCGTTTCTGGCGTAAAGCCAGCATTGCAGATTCGAACCTGTTTAAAGTAACCCATACTGGCTGGCGGTGTGGATGACAAGCAGCGATGCGCTATCCGGTTGTTGTTAACCGGCTGACAGAGCAGAAGCTTTTCAGTTGCGTACGTTGTCACAGGAAAAAACATGAGCGAGAGCTTTGCCGAACTATTTGAAGAAAGCCTGAAAAACATCGAAATGAAGCCAGGCGCCATTGTCAGTGGTGTTGTGGTTGATATCGATAACGATTGGGTAACTGTCCATGCTGGTCTGAAGTCTGAAGGCGTTATTCCCAAGATTCAGTTCCAGGATGAGAACGGCGAACTGACTATTGCCATTGGTGATGAAGTTCAAGTGGCTTTGGATGCGGTTGAAGACGGTTTCGGTGAGACTCGTCTGTCCCGTGAAAAAGCCAAGCGTATGGAAGCCTGGAAGGAACTTGAAAAAGCCTTCGAAGCGGAAGACGTGGTTAAGGGTGTTATCAGTGGCAAGGTCAAAGGTGGCTTCACTGTTGACGTGGCGACTATCCGTGCATTCCTGCCAGGCTCTCTGGTTGATGTCCGTCCGGTTCGCGACACTGCGCACCTGGAAGGCAAAGAGCTTGAATTCAAAGTTATCAAGCTTGATCAGAAGCGTAACAACGTTGTTGTTTCCCGTCGCAGCGTTCTGGAAGCTGAAAACAGTGCTGAACGTGAGCAGCTGCTGGGCTCTCTGCAGGAAGGTCTGGAAGTTAAGGGTATCGTTAAGAACCTGACTGATTATGGCGCCTTCGTTGATCTGGGCGGCGTAGACGGCCTGCTGCACATCACTGACATGGCCTGGAAGCGCATCAAGCATCCTAGCGAAATCGTTAATGTTGGTGACGAAATCAACGTTAAGGTTCTGAAGTTCGACCGTGATCGCAACCGCGTATCTCTGGGTCTGAAGCAACTGGGTGAAGATCCATGGGTTGCTATCACCAAGCGCTTCCCTGAAGGTGCCCGTGCTTCTGGCCGCGTAACCAACCTGACTGACTACGGCTGCTTCGTTGAGCTGGAAGAAGGTGTTGAAGGTCTGGTACACGTGTCTGAAATGGATTGGACCAACAAGAACATTCACCCATCCAAGGTTGTTAACCTGGGTGATGAGGTTGAAGTTCAGGTTCTGGACATCGATGAAGAGCGTCGTCGTATTTCTCTGGGTATCAAGCAGTGCAAGATCAACCCGTGGGAAGACTTCTCAGGTACCTTCAACAAGGGCGATAAGCTGGCTGGTAAGATCAAGTCTATCACTGACTTCGGTATCTTTATCGGTCTGGACGGTGGTATTGACGGTCTGGTTCATCTGTCTGACATCTCCTGGAACGAAACTGGCGAAGATGCTGTTCGTCAGTACAAGAAGGGCGACGAAGTTGAAGCCGTTATCCTGGCAATTGATGCTGAGCGTGAGCGTATCTCTCTGGGCATCAAGCAGTTGTCTGAAGATCCATTCAGCATTTATGCCAGCCTGAATGAAAAAGGCACTATCGTTAAGGGTATTGTCAAGGAAGTAACGGCTAAAGCGGCTGTTGTGGAACTGGCAGAAGAAGTTCTGGCGACTCTGAAAGCTTCTGAAATCAGTGTTGATCGCGTTGAAGACGCAACCAACGTTCTGAAAGAAGGTCAGGAAGTCGAAGGTCGTATCATCAGCATCGATCGCAAGAACCGTAACATCAGTCTGTCTATCAAAGCGAAAGACCAGGCTGAAGAAAAAGTAGCTATGAAAGAGCTGCGCACCAAGCAGGAAGATGACGTCGCTGGTCCGACCACCATTGGTGATCTGATCAAGGCTCAGATGGAAGGTAAGTAATCCATCGGACTCCTGATTGCTTCTTGAAGTACTCTTGTTTCGATAGCTGTTTCAACAGTAGTTTCCAGAAGTAGAAAAAACCGCGAGCGTTTTACGCCTCGCGGTTTTTTTTGATCTGATGGAAGCTGCATTTTGAAAGATATCAGCTTGTCTCCGTGGCAAAAAAAGGTATATTCAGGTTTGCCGCTTCCCTAAAGGTTTTTAGCGTCTAATCAAAGGGTTGCTTGATTTCTCGGTGTGGGTTAGCTAGTGTAGAAACAGCCTGGATTTTTAAAGGTGATGTGCGAATAAGAGTGGTGTCTGGCAAGGTCTACAGAGCCTTGAGACATTCCGGGAATGGCAGGGAAAGGAAAACGACGATGACCCGGTCTGAACTGATTGAGCGGATTGCCCAGTTGCAACCGCAGCTCTCTATCAAGGATATTGAGTTGGCTGTAAAAGCTATCATTGAACAAATGTCTCATTCGCTGGCCAGTGGCGAGCGCGTGGAGATCAGGGGGTTTGGTAGTTTCTCCCTTCACTATCGTGCCCCAAGAATTGGGCGAAACCCGAAAACCGGTGAATCTGTATGCCTTGATGGTAAATATGTTCCCCACTTCAAACCGGGCAAAGAGCTTCGGGACAGGGTGAATCGTGGCTTGCAGGCAGAAGCGGATTGATCGTGAAATAACTTTATGGCGGATTATCAGTTGGCTCTTGTCAAAGGTGGTTTTACGACGATAGTCGTATGGATAAAGCGTCTGCTGGTTTTGGCGCTCTTTGTTGTTCTGCTGGTGTTTTTTGTCAACTTTACCCTGTCGAATACAGAACAGATCAGCCTTGGAATGGGTGGTTTGAGTATTCCTCCGGTGACTAGTTCGACGCTTGTTATGGTTCCCTTTGTATTGGGTGGCTTTTCAGGTCTTCTGGTTTCTCTGATGCTGGTGATTCGGCTGCGTCTTGCTAATGCCAGTTTGCAAAGAAAACTGGGTCGCCGTGATGCTGAAATTCAAAAATTGAGATCCAGCGCCCTGAAAGGGTTAACGGATGCCTGATATTGCGTTACTGGGTCTTATTCTGGCAGCAATCGTCATTGGTTATTTTCTCGGGTGGCGTGATCAGAAAAGAAGAAAATCCGGAGGGGATGGTCAGCTCTCGAAAGATTATTTTGTGGGCCTGAACTACCTGATTAATGAGCAAACTGATGAAGCTATTGATGTCTTCATCAAGGCGCTGGATATCAATAATGACACAGTGGATACCTATCTGGCGCTGGGCAGTTTGTTCAGTAAGCGTGGAGAGGTGGAAAAGTCCATTCGTGTGCATCAGGATCTCCTTGCCCGACCCAGTCTGACATCGGTTCAGTCCTTCCAGGTTCAGCTTGCGCTGGCTCAAAACTACTTTTCTGCCGGTCTGCTGGATCGTGCGGAAGCTATCCTTATTGACCTCAGTCGCCAGAATCATGACCTCCGAGACCAGGCCCTACAGCAGTTATTGAGAGTCTACGAGCAGGAGCGGGAGTGGGATAAGGCGACGGAGGTTGCAGAAAGGCTTCGCCGTACCCGTGGAGAGCATTTTGCGGTCCTTCTTGCTCATTATTATTGTGAGCAATGTGAGATTGCCCTTAAGCACAATGATCGTGTGGCTGCTCATCGGCTGATTCGTCAGGCCTTTTCCCGTGACCGGCAGAGTGTCAGAGCCAGCCTTTTACTAGGGCAGATGGAGTTTGATGAGGGAGGCTATAAAGAGGCGATTAAAGTCCTGCAGAGGATTTCCGTTCAGGATATCAGTTTTATGCCACTCTCTCTTCCGTTGCTGGAAAAGGCATTTGAGCAGACCGGGAGCCTGCGGGGCTTTGGTGCATATCTTGGGCGCTGTTTGAATGAACGCCCTGGAACAGCAGTCACCATCGCTATGACCCGTCTTTTGACCAGAGAGTCAGGCGAATCTCAGGCAGTTAACTTTCTTTCAGCGCAGCTTGATCGTCATCCAACGCTCAGAGGGTTGCATGAACTGATTGATCTTCGCCGCCACTTTCAGGGCGATCCTCCGGATAATATATTAGGGTTAATTCATCGTCTGACGGATCGAATGCTCGAGCTTAAGTCGGTGTTTGCCTGTGGTCGCTGTGGATTTTCTGGTAAGGAAATGCACTGGCAATGTCCTCGTTGTAACCACTGGGGGGCGGTCAAGCCTATTCAGGGTTTCGAGGGGGAGTAATTTACAATATATGACGTAGATGCTTTTATTTTGAACTTTAATTTTAGGTTTCAGTCTTTTCAATGAAGGATTTTTATTTATTTAAAAAGGTTTTCAGATATATCGGTATGTCTAATTCTTACATGCTAATTTGAGAAATCAGGAATGCCAAACTGTTTTAGTTCAATTACCAATAGTTTTTATTGTCCGCGATCCGATTCCGGGCGCCAGGAAACAATCAAGAGAAAGGGAGGTACGATTACTCAAAAATATGAGCAAACTTATAGAGAGTTTTCCTGTTCTTCATTATTTTGTGGGATGACTGTCTTTGGCGTAAATACGGTTGAGAAAATGACCGTTACTCCTCTTGTTGGATTATCTGAAAGTAGTAAATGGTATTACTGCGCGGCTTGTTGTTGTTTGACCAGTTATTTGACTCATGTTTTTTGTGATAAAACGGCTGTTGGTTGTCGCGAAGCTGTAGATGGTTCTGAAGAGATATATTGCTCTTTCAAAAAAAACTCATGTGGTGATACTGCAAAAAAAGTAGGTGAGGATTTTGATTTTTTTATATCTTGTTTTTCTTGCTCAACTGATCAACGGACTACAATATTTTCGACTGAGCAACAAGCTGCAAATATTGTAATTACTCAGCAACCACAGATCCATCGTTCTTAGCAGCAGAATGTCCAGTAATCATCCTATTTGTACCAGTCACTGTATTATCAGCAGATTTTTGTGAATGCTGGGTTCAAAGAAGGTAGGCTCCTGTTGCACTTATTGTATTACTCCAGCATTCGGTATTTCTTTCTTATTGAATTGGTTCTATTTTATGTGAATAAGATATATCAGGCCTTTTTATAACTGCTACATTATTAATTTTCTTTAATTGTATCTGCAATGTTGATGTATTTTCTTCCTGATCATCAAGGTGTACCTATTTATGGAATTGAATTGAAGGCATGTGCTTAATTAATGTTGGCTGTAGTATTTTGTAATCAGTAATATGTAGAGTTAGAGCGCGATGGTATATGAGACTGATTATTTTATTGTGATAAATATGGTTTTTGATTGCTATGAAATATATGGAAGCTTATTTTTCTCAGTGTGAAGTTATGTATGGCCGGGTTGGTAGAAATTCTGTCGCTGAACTGGGGGCTTGCCATAATTTCTCACTTCATTGGCTTCGGCTGATTCTGTCTGACAGAAGAATGTTACCTAAGGCAAGGATGTCAAAAATGAAGAAAAACTCCGGTGGAGCCAATCTATTGATGCAATATGTATATGGCCTTCGCTTTAGCCCAAATGAATTGATAGAGTCTGACAAGATGCTATTACGCCTCCGTGGCTTAAAAGCTTTGAATCCGACAATAGGTTATTCATCTTATTATTGGGATGACCTTTTCAGCCATATATGCTGGACAAAAGGAGGGTTTGTTTATTCCTTTTGGTTTGAATCTCGAAATAAGGTTAGCGGAGCTGAGAGTGATGCTCACAGTATTGCTTTTTACCGTACTTCCGTTGGCCTTGAGGGCTTTATTATTGTTTATGATCCCAATTTTGGTGAGTTTCATGTAATACCAGAGGATTTCCCATCTTTTTGGCGCGAGCTTGCGTCAGTATATGGTTCGTTCCATTCTCATTTGCTCAGAGAAATTGAAATTGATGGGAAAGACTGCTTGCATGGCTAAATTGTTTGCTTTGTAGTGTTGTAAATATTGCCCTCTGTGTCAGTTTGTCAGATTAATATACATGAAGGGGTTTATAAATGGAGAATGTTCAAGGTTCAGCGGTTTTTACCAGAGTCGAGGGCGTACCATTGGCTGAGGCTGCTATCAATGGTAGTGGTGTTAATAATGTTGATATTGCTAATTATATTGGTGGGCAGAGTAGTGATATCCCCGAAAATAAATTGCGCCGGTCTTTATCTGAACTCAATGTACGACATCTGCCAGAGAATAAAAAGAATTCAGTTTTAGAATTGACCGTCGAGGAATTCAAATCACTTATGCGTGGTAGTAATAATGTGTTTTCGTCAGATGTTTGTTTTATTGTGGATTCAGATCTCGACTTAACTGAATGTGAAAATGTCATTCTACCTCCTCATCTTTGTGTTCGGGGTGATTTAAGAATAGGTCGGAAGAGTAAAAATGTGCCAGAAAAACTGTGCAGTGGTGGGATTGAAGGTGCAAAAAGTAACCGGGAGTATATTCTGTCGCGATGCAATAATCTGGGCAATGCTGATTTAAAAAAAGAATTGCCGGGTATTGAGGTTAAGTGGCTGAGTCTGCCTGACAATCTGGTCGTGGATGGGAATTTCGTTGCCTCAAATTATCAGCAGTTGATCAAGTTCGGTCATAAAACTTTGGTAAATGGTAATTGTGAAGTTAATGGGTGTGAAAATCTTGAGTCGTTAGGCAACCGGTTTGAAGTGCCAAATGGCTCTTTTTCTGCAGCAGGATGTCGCAAGTTGAAGATGCTGTCTGATACGTTTTTAGTGAAAACTTCAGTTAATCTGTCTAAAACTGGCCTGATTAGTTTCCCTGAAAATAAGACGTTTGAAGGCACTGTTGATTTGGCTAACTGTGTTTTTTTGATATTTATTGGCAAGAATGTTTCTGCGAAGGATATTGTTCTTTCTGGTTGTATAATGCTTGAATCGTGGCCTGAAAATATGTCGATAACGCGTTCAATTTACTTAGACAAATGTCCTGTTGTGAAAGAAATGCCTGAAAAATTTGAAGCAAAGGGTGATCTTGTCCTCTCAGAAGGTCCGTTGAATTGGTTGAAAGATTTAAAGGTAAAACGTCATCTAATCATTAAGTCAACTGAAATTTTAAACTTGGGCGAAGCTGTTAAGGTCAGAGTTGGAGGTAATATTGATTTAACACATAGCCCTATGAAATCCATTCCGGCTTGGTTATTTGACTGCTTTATGTCAGATTCAGAGTTAAGCCCGCACCATATATTTTTAAAAGGAACAGGTTTAACCAGAGCTAAATCAGGAGCAGTAGACTCTAATGATATTAAATTCCATTTTGATGATGACAAATGACTTGATAAAATATCCAGCGAGGGCTATTCGGTTCGGTTCATATTATATTGGATACAAGTTTTTTGAACATGTCTGTGTCAGATGCTTACCTGCTAATTGGAGAAGCCAGGCTTGTTTAGTTCAATTATCAGAAATAGATCGTCGGAAATTTAAATCGGCAGTCGTTGGGACTTTAGGGAGTGAGTAGTAATGGAGTATTTGGCTCCCCGAGCTGGACTCGAACCAGCGACCCAATGATTAACAGTCATTTGCTCTACCAACTGAGCTATCGGGGATCAGAAGTATGTCGTAAATGTTACCTTTATTGAGTTGCCTGTCAAGCTACGGAGTACCGGAAACGGGTACTCCGTAAAGGTATTAATTACGGATCAGGAAAGCGCAGACTGCAGGCGATCCAGGGCTTTTTCCAAAGCCTCATCGCTGGTTGCGAATGAAAGTCTCATGCAACCATCAGCACCGAATGCTGATCCGGGAACCAGGGCGACACCTTTCTCCAAAAACAGTGCTGCAAGGTCAGTATCCTTTTCAAAGTCCATTTTCTTCATGGCTTCGTTGAAGTCGGGAAAGGCATAAAAAGTACCGTCCCCTTCAATGGCGCTGACACCTGGTAGTTGGTTCAGTCGTCCAACCACATAATCATGGCGCTTTTTAAACACCTTGAGCATGTCTTTAACGCAATCCTGAGAACCATTCAGAGCTTCAACCGCTGCAGCCTGAGCAATAGAGCAGGGGTTTGACGTACTCTGGGACTGGATCTTCTTCATGTTCTTGATCAGCCACTCAGGACCACCGGCATAACCGATACGCCAGCCGGTCATGGCGTAGGCTTTGGATACACCGTTCAGAACAATGGTACGATCGTAGAGTTCAGGGCAGGCCATCAGGATGTTGCAGAATGGCTCCTCGGTCCAGAGGATATGTTCGTACATATCATCCGTAGCCACCATCACATCCGGGTATTTCTTGAGAACCTCGCCCAGGGCTTCCAGCTCTTTACGATTATAGGCGGTGCCCGATGGGTTGGATGGGCTGTTCAGAACCACCAGTTTAGTCTTGTCAGTGATGGCCGCTTCCAACTGTTCAGGTGTAATCTTGAAACGGTTTTCCAGACCTGCTTTTACGATGACGGGTACGCCCTCGGCAATAATGACCATATCTGGATAAGAGACCCAGTATGGGGCAGGAATAACCACCTCGTCACCCTTGTCCAGCAGAGACAGTGCCAGATTAAAAAAGCTCTGTTTGCCACCGCAGGAAACCAAAATCTGGTTCTGTGTGTAGCTCAGGTCATTATCCCGCTGGAATTTATCAATAACTGCCTGCTTGAGTTCTGTGGTTCCATCCACGGCAGTGTATTTGGTTTTACCTTCAGCGATCGCCCTGACCGCTGCTGCCTTAATATGCTCAGGCGTGTCGAAATCGGGTTCGCCAGCGCCCAGGCCAATAATGTCATGTCCGGCAGCTCTCAGTTCAGCAGCCTTGGCGGTGACTGCCAGGGTAGGGGAGGGCTTGACCATTTGCACGCGTTGGGATGGATGACCAGTCACGGTGTTCCTCGTTTATGCTTATTACCTAAAGAGCCACGTGGAGAGCCACGTAGAGAATTATAATGCTTGCCTTAGCCTTGTTTTGAGAAATATTTGCCTTGTTGTTGTCGATTCCTGCGGAGTCAAAAGTTTCTTGTGTCGCTATAGGCATTTTTGCTCTTATGGAGGTAAACATCTATCCGACACTGTAGTATAACAGTGGGCAGTAGTGACTATCCGCCATTTGAGCAACAGATGCATCATACACAATCGAATGCCTATAGCGGAAGAAAGATATTGGTTATCAAGTGAAGGGTGATATGAGTCGAGCGTTCAGGGTTTCTTCCCGTTTCAGTCCGGCAGGTGACCAGCCTATGGCTATTGACCAGTTGGTTAAGGGTATTGAGTCGGGTCTGGCCTGTCAGACCCTGCTGGGTGTGACGGGTTCAGGCAAGACCTTTACCATCGCCAATGTGATTGAGAAAATTCAGCGGCCAACCATCGTGATGGTCCACAATAAAACTCTGGCTGCTCAGCTCTACGGGGAGTTTAAAGAATTTTTTCCGGATAATGCGGTTGAGTACTTTGTCTCCTACTACGACTATTATCAGCCTGAAGCTTATGTGCCCACCTCGGATACCTATATTGAAAAAGACGCATCAGTCAATGAGCACATTGAGCAGATGCGGCTATCGGCTACCAAGGCATTAATGGAGCGTGATGATGCCATTATTGTGGCAACGGTTTCCGCTATTTATGGTCTGGGTGACCCTCAGTCCTACCTGAAAATGATGATGCATCTGGACCGCGGCGACATTGTTGATCAGCGAACCATTTTACGACGACTGGCCGAACTTCAATATACCCGTAATGATGCGGATTTTCGCAGGGCGACTTACCGGGTTCGGGGTGATGTGATTGATGTGTTCCCGGCGGAATCGGAAAAAGAAGCGATTCGTCTGGAGTTGTTCGATGACGAGCTGGAATCCATCAGTGAATTTGACCCGTTAACCGGCGAGGTGTTTAGAAAGCTCCCCCGGGCAACCATCTATCCGAAAACCCATTATGTAACCCCCAGGCAGACCATTCTGGATGCGGTGGAAACGATTAAGGTTGAATTGGTTGAACGCCTTAAAGTCCTGCGCGATAACAACAAGCTGGTGGAAGCCCAGCGCCTTGAACAGCGAACCCGGTTTGATCTGGAAATGATGATTGAGCTGGGCTACTGCACGGGCATTGAAAACTATTCCCGATACCTGTCCGGCAATAAGCCTGGGGCAGCACCGCCAACGCTGTTTGATTATATTCCCGATAACGCATTGCTGGTCGTTGATGAGTCTCATGTGACCGTGCCGCAAATCGGTGCCATGTATAAAGGCGACCGCTCCCGTAAAGAGACATTGGTGGAATATGGCTTCCGTCTGCCCTCGGCGCTGGATAACCGGCCCATGAAATTTGAAGAGTGGGAAGGACGACGACCGCAGACTATTTTTGTGTCTGCAACGCCCGGTAAATATGAAGCCGAAAATCAGGGTCAGGTGGTGGAACAGGTAGTCAGGCCAACCGGGCTGATCGATCCGGAGATTGAAGTTCGTCCGGCGACTACGCAGGTGGATGATCTGATCACCGAAATTAATAAAACCGTTGCCAAAAAAGAGCGGGTGCTGGTTACGGTAATGACCAAGCGGATGGCGGAGGACCTGACCGAATTTCTTCATGAACAGGGTATCCGGGTACGTTATCTTCATTCGGATATAGAGACCATTGAACGGGTAGAAATTATCCGTGACCTGCGAATCGGTGCTTTCGATGTGCTGGTAGGAATAAACCTGTTGCGGGAAGGGCTGGATATGCCAGAGGTGTCGCTGGTGACGATTCTGGATGCGGATAAGGAAGGGTTTCTCCGTTCTGACCGTTCGCTGATTCAAACCATTGGCCGGGCGGCGCGGAACATCAATGGTCGGGCGATTCTCTATGGAGACCGTATCACGGGTTCCATGGAGCGGGCGATCAGTGAAACAGATCGACGCCGGGAGAAACAGATCGCCTATAACAAAGAGCATGGCATAACCCCGAAAGGTATTTTTAAATCCGTTGCGGATATTCTTGAGGGTGCAGTGATCATCGGGCGCAAAAAAGGCAGCAAAGGCAGGAAGGGAGTTGCAGAACCCGGGGCCGATTACCAGGTTCCCATGACACCGGAAGTGATGGCAGCCACGATCAAAAAACTGGAAGCGAAAATGATGGAACATTCCAGAAATCTGGAGTTTGAACAGGCGGCGGCGGTCAGAGATGATATTGCGGTGCTCAGAGAGCGGGTATTAAAACACTGAGGATTGTTAGAGCCGTTGTCCGCTACCAGCAGCCCGCAGCCCGCTACCCGCTACCTGCTACCTGCTACTCGCTACCCGCTACCCGCAAAAGCATAAACGGCTCTGGATTTTTCGGGTAGCGGGCTGCGGGTAACGGGTAGTGTTCATTGAAATGGGAAAGATAGTTCAGGGCAGTTTCCAGTGTAGGTATTTGCCCTGTTAGAAATAACCCGGTTGGAGTGTTGCATTTTTTAGCCGCATTGATAATATACGCTCCACTTCAGGCGGTTAGCTCAGCTGGTTAGAGCGTCGCGTTGACATCGCGGAGGTCGCTGGTTCGATTCCAGTACCGCCTACCATTTCCTGATTTACAACTTAGACGGTTAGCTCAGTTGGTTAGAGCGTCGCGTTGACATCGCGAAGGTCGCTGGTTCGATTCCAGTACTGTCTACCAATTCTTATCATTCCAGTTTCTATCTTTTAGTGTTAAGCCTGCCTTGTAGTTTTAACTTGTACTACTGAATACATTCATCCTGTAATTTCTGTACTATCGGTTTGTACCACTTGGCATCCAGTGCTTTTAACATCTTACCCCTGTCGTCTTTCGTATCAACCAGCCAGCCGGATGGACAGTCAATAGATCGATAGCAACGTACCACCGTGCGAGTGCGATTCTTCTGCACGGGGTAGAAGTGGGTGGTGACCAGGTCTCCAGGCTCAAATGGTTTTTTCATAGCTGACTGCTGAGATTTACCTGCATTCGTAATCGACTACATACTCTAATGTAGTCTACGTTAATGTAGCCTGCGATTGCTCACCGTTCAGCTTATGTGAGTCGACTGCCGTATATAATGGCGGTAACCCTGTTCAACATAACAGTAAAGCAGGGCAGACTTGTCGATGGGATCAGGGAAATAATCCCGAACAGTTTTCATCGGCCAATTAAGAGTTGGCTTAATGCAGTATCACAAGGTGGTGGACAGTATTAACCAGACAGGTTATCAATAAATATATAGAGTGTTTTGCTTGAACAGGGATAGTCAGCACTATGAAATGGATAACAATTCTAACAATGGTCATCGGGCTGGTATTGATCGTTTACAGTGGATCCATATTCATCCAGTCGGGTGAGCTGGCTCAAACCATTTCTTTAGAGAAGACCGGCGAGAGCAAGGGGCGGATGAAGCTGTCCCCCGATATGAGCCCTGTTCGGGTGATATTGAATACAGAGTTTATCAGCCGCACCAAAAGTCAAACGGTAAGGTTCTACCGTTACGCTGTCGAAATGACGGATGAACAGAATAATACCCTGTTGTCGAAAAATGGTGCCCTGACCCTCCGTCGTGAAAATAAGGATATTCCAGCCAATGAGTTGTCCCGTACCCGACAGCGTATCCATTCTCTTGATGTTTCTTCCATTCGGGAAAAAGGTTTTTATGACTGGACTGTTCAGCTGACTAACCACCAGGCTGAAATTAGCAGAGCCCATCTGGAAATTCGGCGGAACGTCGAAACCGAGCTGCCCTGGACTTTGTGGTTAGGCCTGGGTTTACTTCTTGGCGGTATTCTCTTGGGTTTTTTTATCACTCGGAAGCCTGCAGAGGCTTAGGCTAAATATTATTTCCGATTGCTAACAAGCTATGTTGTGAATCATTTTTGGCGGGTGCGATGTTTATCGGTTGGAGTTAAGACCCTCCTGCCTGGTGTTTCTGGCCACCATTTATTCTGATATTCCTTTAAATCAGGCTAAGGGAATATGCTAATATTGCCCGCTCAGATTAAAGGAGTGGTTATGACTGTTGGCATAATAATGGGTTCAAAGTCCGACTGGCCTACGATGCAGCATGCAGTTGAAATGCTGGAAAGGTTCGGCATTGACTACGAAACAAAGGTTGTTTCTGCCCATCGCACTCCACAATTACTCGCTGAATACGCCTCACAAGCGGCATCCCGTGGCATCAAAGTGATTATTGCCGGGGCAGGGGGCGCTGCACACTTACCCGGCATGGCCGCTGCATTTACCAGCCTGCCGGTACTGGGGGTTCCTGTTAAGTCAAAAGCACTGAACGGGATTGATTCATTATTGTCTATCTGTCAGATGCCCAAAGGCGTTGCTGTTGGTACCCTGGCGATCGGTGAAGCCGGAGCTGCCAATGCAGGCCTGCTGGCAGCGCAGATACTTGGCTGCCAGCAGCCTGAGCTGCAAGCCAAAATCGATGAGTTCAGAAAACAGCAAACCGACACCGTATTAGCTAACCCGGACCCTGCCGAATAATATGAGAATTGTATGAACATTCTAGTGTTAGGTGCCGGACAGCTTGCCCGTATGATGAGCCTTGCGGGGGCACCACTCAATCTCAATATCATTTCTTATGATGTTGGCTCAAAACAGTTAATGCATCCATTAACTCTCCACGTTATTGATCAAAGCCTGACTGAAGCGATTGCTGAATGCGATGCCATTACCGCTGAGTTTGAGCATATTCCTGATGATGTTCTTACTGAGTGCTCGGTTTCCGGGAAGTTTTACCCGGGTAAGCAGGCCATTAAAATCGGTGGTGACCGCAGTCTGGAAAAAGCTTTGTTGGGTAAAACCTGCGTGCCTTGTGCCCCATATCAGTTGATAACGGAAAGGTCTCATCTGAACAATGCGATTGATGATCCTGGCCTGCCACTGGTGATTAAAACCTGTCAGGCTGGTTACGATGGCAAGGGTCAGTGGAGGATCAAGTCTGACAGTAACGTTGAACAGATCTGGTCGGAAATGTCGGATTTTCTGGCTGCTGGCAGTAATGATGCACCACACTCCATCATCGCTGAAAAAATGATTCCTTTTCAGCGTGAGGTATCCGTTATTGGCGCCCGGGATAAGTTTGGCAATACGGCCATTTATCCGGTCACTGAGAATGAGCATACCGGAGGGGTACTGACTTTATCGGTGGCTAAGGCCATTTCCCAGGATATTCAGCAACAGGCTATGGATGCCTTTAATAGGCTGGTTTCGGAAATGGACTATGTTGGCGTGCTGGCCATTGAGTTTTTTGATGTGGATGGCAAACTGATGGTGAATGAGATTGCTCCTCGTGTTCATAACTCCGGTCACTGGACACAGCAGGGCACCTTATGTAGTCAGTTTGAAAACCACCTGCGGGCGGTCGCCGGTTTGCCTTTGGGGGCTACTGAAATGATCGGGCCAAGTGCCATGATTAATGTTTTGGGTCAGGCCGATATTCCAGTCGAGGTGTTATCTGTTCCTGATGTTACCAGCCATTGGTACGGCAAAGCCCAGCGACCTGGTCGCAAAATGGGTCATATCAATGTGGTGGCTGAGACGGAACAATTGCTGGGTGAAAAGCTTGTGGCTCTCGCTGCGTTTTTGCCTGAAGAGGATTACCCGGGTGTTGCCAGGCGTGGCAAGGATCTAACGCAAAACTAAGTTTTGAACCGGGCTGATGTGACGAGTTACTGTTGGTGATAAAGGCTGAACTGTCCTGGCGATCAATATGATTGCCAGAACAGTACTTAAGATTTGTCCTGAAATAACTTACCCATTTTGAACTCAGTTTCCGTTCACTCTGAGCGAGGCGATTTCCGCCACCCGCCCCCCGTAAAAGCATGCGTCTTTTCTTTTTCGGGCGGCGAAAACAGGTAAATTATTTTTAGGGCAAATCCTTACTGTCAGCCAGGCGTGTACCCGGGCTTTATTTTCTTCTGTTTTTGCAGCCAGAGTAGAGGCGCTGCAATCGCCAGCATGCCTGCGGCATAGGCCATCTTCCAACCGAGTCCCCAGGCCAGCATCAGGCAGAACAGACAGCCAGTGACGGTTACCCAGTGATATTTAGCAGGCAAAAGTCTGAATGCCGCCAGCATTGAAGCAAAGTAGATAACAACGAAGACGCCGTTAACCCAGGAAACAATGTCTTCCAGATCCTGATCCGTATGGTGAGTAACGATCACAATGATTGCCATGATAAGCAGTACGCTGGCCAGGGCTCTCTCTGAAACACCATAACGGTTCTGTTTACTGAACCAGACTGGCAGTATGCCTTCCTGGCTAAAACTCAGAATCAAGCGGATAACACTGGCGGTATAGACATTAACGGTGGCAATACCTCCCGCCAGGCCAAGAATGCCGATAACCTGCGAACCCATACCACCCATCAGCTGATCAAAAACACCAGCCATTGCCAGAGGTGTCGCCACCGGAATAGAAAGAATCAGCCAGGTACACGCCAGGTAAATACAGCCAACAATCACCACGCCAATCATTATCGCGGGTTTGAGATCTTTCTCGGGACTTCTGAAGTCGCCGGCAAGATGGGACATAGCCTCCATACCCATAAAACTCCAGAAGGCGAGTCCTGCGGCTTTCAGAATCAGGCTGCTATCAATCATGACATTTTCCGGTTTGGCTGGTACATCAGCCACACCCCAGGCCACCATCATCAAAACCAGTACCGCCGCAATAGAGAGGGTGAGCACCAGCTGGAGGGTTGCAGAAATATGAATTCCGCGAAAATTCAGGGCATAGAGCAAGACCAGAAACCCCAGTTGAATGGTAATGGTCATCGAGTCAGGCACCATAAACAGGGCATCAATAAACTGGTAGGTCATCATGATGGCTGCCGGTGCTCCAAGGGGAACGGCAAACAGAAAAATAATGCCAATGGTTCGGCCGGCAATGGAACCAAAGGCCTTCTCTACGAAATAAGCAGGCCCGGCGGCATGGGGAAAGCGACTGGCCAGGCTGGCAAAAACCAGTGCCACCGGAATAATGGTCAGTGTGAGCAAAACCCAGGCCCACAGAGCGCTATAGCCCGCCAGTTCAATGGTTAACTGGGGAAGAATAAATACGCTGGTACCCAGCAAGGTGGTGGCCAGAAGTCCTGCTCCTTGCCAGCGACCGATTCCAGATGGTCCGTCCTGCACTGCGGTTGACTTTCTCATTTGTTTATCAGTCAGTGGATTTCGGCTTTTACTATAGAGCAGATTGACTTAACATTCTGTCGAAATTTTGAAAGCTGGTGATGGCCGAGTGGATTGATTACTGCTGGGAGCAAGATATGGCCGCCAAAGAGATTGAGCAATTCCAGCTTCCGGTTGCAGAGCCTGTTCTGATCACCCGGGTTGATCCACGAACGGCCTATGGTGGCTGCCTGTCGTGAGCTGGCCTTTACCACCAAAACCATTCAGGAAATTGTCTTTGAACCGGGTTACGACGATACCAGTTTCTTTCGCCGGGAGACCGGGGTATCACCCAAACCGTTTCGCCGTCAGGTTTTTGCCTGATCCCTTACCCGTTGGTAATAAGTTTTTACCAGACTGTTCAGCAATACCTCTGTTTTCTGGTGTTCAAAGGCCAGTGGTTGCTTCAGGCTGGCAAACAGTGGAATACCTTCACCCAGCAGGAGCGGCACGGTGGTTATGGTCATCTCGTCAATCATGTCCCATTGCAGGAACTGCTGAATAGTCGCGCCGCCATCAATATAGAGATTCCTGAGACCCCTGGCGTTCAGAACAGAAACTATTTCCCCCGGAGTGCCTTGAATCAGTGAAGCCTTGTCTTCAAAGCCTGGAGGCACCAGGTCAAGCGTGTTGCTGGCCACATAAACCGGTTTTGAGTAAGGCCATTCACCGTCAAAACTCATTACAGTTTCAAAGGTGTTGCGTCCCATCACCAGGGCGTCAACCGTTGCCATAAATTCGGCAAAACCAAAATCGGAATCATCAGGGTTGGGTATTGAGTGAAGCCAGTCCAGTTCACCATTTTTGCCGGCAATAAAACCGTCAAGGCTGGTGGCTATATATACGCTGTTGGTCATTTCAAAGTCCAGAGTTATAGAAGTGATAAATGACTTGGCAGTTGAAATAAAAAGCAACGAACGCAACAAGCCCTGCTAGTCTTGGCCTGTGCTGGTCTTTTGGTCGCAATAACACAGTCATTTCCCTGTTTCCAAGGCAATGTATTGTGTTTAGGGCTTGCATAAAGGCAGCTTGAGCCTTGGATCATAACAACGAATGTTGTGCTCGTTGCGGTTTTAATCAAGAGTATATACCTGTCGTCTTTGAGTACATATTTTACTCTGTGACCAGAACAGCCAGAGCGCTGAATGCTTATGATGGAGGTTTGCCTTTACTGGAATTCATCTGGCAATGAGTACTCATTGCCAGATGAACACTACCTTAACCAATACTGGTTTCAGTAAAAGAAAAAGTCCGGACATCAAACAACCCATTGGAGGTCAGTTTCAGCTCAGGAATCACCGGTAAACTCATAAATACCAGTGTCATCAGTGGCTGAATATTGGCATTAACTCCCAGTGTGTTTCGTGCTTTGGCTAAAAGATCACCCATGGTGTTCGCAACGGTTTCTGCGTCCTGATCTGACATCAGGCCAGCAATCGGTAAGGGTAATTCGCCAATGATTTCTCCATGGTGAACCAGAACAAATCCACCGCCGATGGATTTCACCTGTTTGACAGCAGTCAGCATGTCCTGATCATTATCGCCGACCACAACTATATTGTGTGAATCGTGAGAAACGGTGGTTGCGATTGCGCCACCCGTCAGTCCATAGTCAGCGAGAATAGCCAGGGACATATTACCAGAGGCTTTATGGCGTTCAATGACCGCCAGTTTATTCAGTCCGGGATTTAGCCGGGCATCAAACAGGCCATTGGTATCTGGTTTAATATTGACTTCCAGGGCTTTGGTCAGAACACCACCGGGCAGCACGCCGATCGCTCGTGCTTTTTCAGAACTCAGGGGGAGCTGGAAATTCTCAATACTCAGAGGCGCCAGATTCACGGTATTCAGTACTGAAGGGCAGTGGTAGTCCTGAATATCCACAAGCAGCTCACCATTTCGAGCAACTTCCTGACCTGCACAGAATACCCGTTGTACCCGGAAGCTCTGCAAGTCTTTAACAATCACAACATCGCCATCATAACCAGGGGCAAGAGCACCTTTCTTTTTCAGGCCGTAGCATTCAGCGGCATTCAGGCTGCCAATGGTAATGGCCATGATGGGGTCAATGCCGGCTTCAACGGCCAGACGCAGGTTCTTATTAATATGTCCGCCATTGATAATGTCCTTTGGTTCCCGGTCATCGGTGCAGAACAGACAGCGGCGGGCGTTACCGGCATTAACACCTTTAATCAGTTCCACAAGATCCTTACAGGCAGAACCTTCACGGATCTGGATGTACATACCCATCTGAATGCGAGCCAGCATGGCTTCAATGTTGGAGCACTCATGGTCGGTTTTAATTCCGGCCATGGCGTAGGCCTGCAGATCAAGCCCTTTCAGACCGGGGCTGTGCCCATCGGCAATATAGCCATGGTCATGGGCCAGTTTTACTTTGGCCAGCATGGCCTCGTCGCCATTGATCACGGCAGGGAAGTCCATCACTTCGCCAACGCCAAGCACATCCGGGTGGTTGATGAGTTCGGCCAGATCTTCCGCCAGTAATTTTGCACCGGACTCTTCAAAGGGGGTTGCCGGCACACAGGAGGGCAGCATGATTTTCACGTTCAGTGGCAGGTTTTTTGAAGCATTCAGCATGTAGCTGATACCGTTCAGTCCGCAGACATTGGCGATTTCATGGGGGTCGGCAATGACGGTTGTTGTGCCGTGGGGCAGAACAATTCTGGCGAACTGGGGCGGTGTGATAGAAGACGACTCGATGTGCACATGGCTATCGATCAGGCCAGGCATCACAATACCGCCTTTGGCATCAATGATTTCGTGAGCTTCGTACTCACCAATACCAATGATTTTTCCCAGACCCAGTGCCAGAGGGCCGTCAATCAGGCGCTGGTTAAATACGTCGACCACCTTACAGTTGATGATCAGGGTGTCTACAGGGGTTCGGCCAGCGGCCATATCAATGAGTTGTTTCATGCTTTTATAGAGTATGTCTCGTTCCCACGGGCTGGGTGGGAATTCAGATGGCTGAAGGGTAGGCGTTCCCACGCAGGGCCCATAGGGCCTAAAAGCGTGGGAACGAGTTACAGTTTTTCAGAGACTGTTATTCCGCAGCACTTAAAACCGGATTTTTGTGGATGTCCTATTTCTTTGTCTTTGTAGATTTTGGATGTCCTATTTCTTCTGTGGGTGAAACCAACATTAAAGACAAACTGCTGAAAGGCCATCGCGCTGGAGATATGACCTATAAAGTTCATCTGGACGGTTTTAACCTGATGCCTTACTTCACTGACAAAGAAGACAAGTCCCGGCGTAACGAGTTCTTCTACTTTAACGATGATGCCGAACTGGTGAACATCCGCCAGGGTGACTGGAAGTTTGTCTTCGGTGAGCAGCGTGCCCACAGTTTCGCTGTCTGGAGTGAACCCTTTGTATGGCTCCGTATTCCTAAAATCTTCAACCTGCGTCGTGACCAGGGCGATAGAATCGGACGAACAATCATTCAATAAAGTACAAAACCTTACTTTCTGACCTACTTA
>NZ_JAVRMB020000278.1:0-8235 GCF_031844845.1 Endozoicomonas sp. | reverse complement strand
CTGAGCTTCGGTGCTGCCTATAACGAAGCAAAGGTTAAAGATACAACTGCAGAAGACTACAAAGCCAAGTCTGCTATTGTTGGTGCCAAGTTTGAAGCTGATAAGATCTATGCTGCTTTCACTTACGCTAAGCTGAAGAATCGTGACGCTCACAGCTACCTCAGTAAAGTAGACGGCAAAGTAGACAAGGCTGAAGGTGTTGAACTGTATGCAAGCTACCAGCTGAACGAAATGTTCAAGGTTGAAGGTGGTTATAACCAGCTGAAGGACAAGAGTTCTGATGCTGGAAAAGGCGAAGTCAAGTACATGCCTGTAGCACTTGTTTACACTCAGGGCCCAATTCAGCTGTCTGGTACTTACCAGTTTGAAAAGAGCACCAAAGTTGTTGACACCAAAGAAGTCGACGTTGATGACAAGATCATCCTGCAGGCTCGCTACTACTTCTAATTTCGAAGTGGTTGCCTGACAGCAATGTCTTCGCCGGAATTTCCGGCAACAAAAACCCCGCCTCTGGCGGGTTTTTTGCGTTTTACCTCGTTCCCACGCTCCGCGTGGTAATGCATACGTGTGCCGAGCACGCTACACAGCTTAGCTTGGGAGCCCCCCTGTCCAGCCAGGTGATAGCGAAGGACTAGCGAAGCTCGAGGTTGATATGGAGTCAGCTCAATTCCGCACACAGTGTGTGCGGAATCTGTGGTTCGGAAACAGGTATCTCACCAGATCGGTAACCATCCGGTCACGTATGCATTCCCACGCAGAGCATGGGAACGAGAAGAAAAAACCTTTACCTCGTTCCCACACTCCGCGCCATCTCCAGCCGGGAGCGAGGAGAAGCTTTTTCGGACAACGGACAGCGGACAGCGGACAGCGGACAGCGGTATTGAAGACTACTCCGGCCCAGAAGGAAACCCATCCATCATAATCTGCTCCATGGTCCACGGATTGGTATCCGGAAACTCCTCCTCCGGTATCTCCAGCTCCCTCGAAGCATCCCGACAGGCAATGGGATAACATTCCAGCAAGCTCTCATCCAGCAAGTCATACAAACTGGGATTATTCATCAGCAGTCGTTTAACAATGTCCCGCTCTTTTTCCAGGGCGTAATCAATCACCATAAACCAGCTGCGATACCAGCGATTCAATGTGCGTAAATCTTCTTTGAAGGCGCGGATCTGCCATTTTAGCAACAGAACCAGTATGCGGGTCAGATGGATTTCCAGAGAATTGACTTTTTCCTGTCCAAGGTCTTCTACTTCCTCGATCAGATTTTCCAGATCGAGGGCCCGGAACTTATTTCTTTTCAGTAACTCTATTTGCTGACGGGTCCACTGATAAAAGTCCGTTTTATACAGGTTACTCATAGTGATGACCTCCCGATGCTACTGATATTTTTTTAAGAGTTTCAGTGGTTCTGGATCCGGCTTTGAGCCTTGTTCTGGTAGATAGAACCTTGAAGAAGCTGTCACAGACCGGATGCAGTATAGGTCATGAATAAAAGGTATGGGAACTTTGACAATAAATTGAAATTGAAAGGGTTTTTTAAAAAAAGAGCGGGCTTCCCCGGCAAAGGAGAGAAAGCCCTGAGGGTCAGATAACCAGCTGGACCGTTTCGCCACTTTGCCCGGTAAGGCAGCGATTCAGCAGTGAGATAAAGGATTCGCCTTTGCCATCCAGTAACCAGTCTCCTTGCTCATCGTCATAATCAAAGTGAAATCCACCACTGCGGGCTGCCACCCACAGTTGCAGCAAAGGTGTTTGCCGGCTGAGGATAATCTTGCTGTTGTCTTCGCAGGTCAGGGTCAGGATGCCCGCAGCGTTTTCACAGTCAATGTCCAGGCCGGAATCGTCTATGGCATCTTCAATGGCCAGCATCAGGCCATCAAGAAGTTCGGTATATTGACGTTCAGTCAGCTGAAGGTTTTTTTGCATCGTTATCTCGGTGAAAACAGGATCAGAATGGGCGGATTTTAGCCTGCATACGGTTCTGTCGGTAGAGCCGTCAGCGTTTTTCAAAAAAACGCCTTGAACTATAAGTAGAGCCATAAGTAATTCGGCAGTTATACTATGGGCTGTCGAGTATAAGGGGAAGGGTTATGAGACTGTTCACTGCTATTAACCAGCTGAAGGCTCCAGCGTTAGCCGCTGTTGTTTTCTTTGTCCTGCTGCTGACCGGCTGTGGGCAGAAGGGCGATCTTTATCAACCAAAAAATTCTCTGGCCAGTAGTGATCTCTCGACCTTCCTTGTGGAATAAGGATGTTCTGGATAATTAAACCAATAATTGAATGAATATGGGAACAGTTACCTTATGGAGTGGTTTGCTTTTCAGCCTGCGGTTAATAAAGAGCTTTCAGCCAATAAAGAGCTTTCAGCCAATAAAGAGCCTTCAGCCAATAAAGAGCTGTTTGCCGAACAGATTCCCGTTCGACAGCTGGCGGAAGAATTCGGTACACCTTTGTATGTCTATTCCCGGCAAGCCCTGGAAACCAGCTATCAGGCTTATTACCAGGCACTGGCTGACGGGCCTCATCTTATTTGTTATGCCGTCAAAGCCAATAGCAATCTGGCGGTTTTAAATGTGCTGGCTCGCCTCGGCGCAGGCTTTGATATCGTATCCATCGGTGAACTGGAACGGGTTCTCGCTGCGGGTGGTGATCCTGAGAAAGTGGTTTTTTCCGGTGTTGCCAAGCAGCGTCATGAGATTCATCGGGCTCTGGAGGTCGGGGTTCACTGCTTCAATATTGAATCTGAACAGGAGCTTGAGGTTATTCAGGAAGAAGCTCAGGCAATGGACAAGGTTGCCCGCGTGTCATTGCGGGTGAATCCGGATGTTGATGCACAGACTCACCCTTATATCTCCACGGGTCTTAAAGATAATAAGTTTGGTATTGATATAAATCGTGCTCCGGTAGTTTATGCCCGTGCTGCACAATTGAGTCATATTGAGATTGCCGGGGTTGATTGCCATATTGGCTCACAGCTGACCACGATAGAACCGTTTCTTGATGCACTGGATCGTCTGTTGCTGTTAATGGATCAGTTAAAGACACAGGGGATTCATCTGAAGCATCTTGATATTGGCGGTGGGCTCGGTGTGCAGTACCAGGATGAAGTGGCGCCTTCACCTTCCGACTACCTGGTATTGGTAAAACAGCGGCTGGCTGAGAAAGGCTATGGTGATTTGACGCTGGTGGTCGAACCAGGGCGCTCCATTGCCGCTCAGGCGGGTATTATGCTGACCCGTGTTGAGTTGATTAAACCCACCGGGCAAAAGAATTTTGCCATCGTTGATGGTGCTATGAATGATCTGTTGAGGCCTTCCATCTACAGCGCCTGGCACACAATTGTGAATACGTTAGAGCGCCCGGATGGTGAAAACCAGATGTATGATGTGGTGGGGCCAGTCTGTGAAAGTGGTGACTTTCTGGGTAAGGAACGGGCATTGGCCATCAGGGAAGGTGATCTGCTGGCGGTTTATTCTGCCGGTGCCTACGGCTTTGTGATGAGTTCCAATTACAATGCCCGTTGTCGTGCTGCAGAAGTGATGGTCGATGGTACTGAGGCTTATGTGATTCGCCGACGGGAAACCATTGCTGAACAGTTTGACTCAGAAAGCCTGTTGCCGCCGGCCTGAATACTAAAAGAGGAGTTTTTGCTTGTTGTTGCACTTTACGAAAATGCACGGTCTGGGTAACGACTTTATGGTGGTCGATATGGTGTCCCAGAACCTGCGCCTGCCTCCGGAAAAAATCCGCCGCCTTGCGGACCGGAAGTTCGGGGTTGGTTTTGACCAGCTGCTGCTGGTTGAGTCTCCCACCAATCCGGATATGGATTTTCGCTACCGTATCTTTAATGCTGATGGCAGTGAAGTGGAGCAGTGCGGTAACGGAGCCCGTTGTTTTGCCCGGTTTGTACGTGATAAAAAGTTGATTGGCCGGGACCGAATCCGGGTACAAACGGCCGGTGGCAACATTGAGCTGAATATCCAGAGCAATGGTGAAGTCTCCGTTGATATGGGGATGCCAAGACTGGATCCTGAGCAGGTGCCTTTTAATGCTCAGCAGCGTTCTGTTACCTATCCTCTGCAGGTTGAAGATCAGGTCATTGAGGTGTCTGCCGTTTCCATGGGGAACCCCCACTGCGTTTATCTGGTGGATGATGTTCATCAGGCACCGGTAGAAACCTGGGGGCCAATCATTGAAGCTCATCCGGATTTTCCACGGAAATGTAATGCCGGGTTTATGCAGGTGGTCAGCACCGATGAAATTAACTTACGGGTGTTTGAACGTGGTGTTGGTGAAACACTGGCCTGCGGCACCGGTGCCTGTGCAGCGGTAGTCGCAGGTCGCCTGCGAGGTTTGCTGGATGAAAAGGTGAAGGTAAACCTGTCCGGTGGCAGCTTATTCATTCATTGGCAGGGGGAAGGCAGCCCGGTTATGATGACAGGAGCAGCAACCCGCGTTTATGAAGGGTACACTCGGTTTTGAGCCGTTGTCCGCTGTCCGTTGTCCGAAAAAGCGTAAGCGGATCTGGCTTTTGCGGGCAGCGGGCAGCGGGCAGCGGGTAGCGGGCATTGGGCAACGGTCGTTGAAATGGGGTCGTTTTTCGGGACAATTCCAAGCGGCTTTAAATGAGCTAACCGCTTCAACAGGGCTTAAGACGATGACTGAGAAAATCGCCGAAGCAGGCAGGGATAAGCAAAAGAAAAAGGCGGTTACCGCCAGACAGGTTGCTGATTACCTGAAAGGTCACCCTGACTTTTTTGTCGGGCGTGATGATCTGTTGCCGGATCTGACATTGCCTCATCAGCGAGGAGATGCTATTTCCCTGGTAGAGCGTCAGGTGGCCCTGCTGCGGGAACGTGCCCTGGATTATCGTCACCAGCTGGTTTGTCTGGCGGACAATGCCCGGGATAATGAAAAGCTGTTTGAGCGTATGCGGCTGCTGGTACTGGCATTATTGGAAAGCAAAGACCTGGAGCAGCTGATTGAAGTAGTCAACGACAGCCTTAATCATGAGTTTGGTATTGAGTTCCATTCCCTGATTCTGTTCAGTGAAAAGCCCATGAGCCTGCCAGTAAGAATTGAGCATACGGATGTTGTTGTGGATGCACTGGGCTCTATCATGACCAGTGGCAAAGCCATTTGTGGGCAGATCACTCAGGCAGAATTGGACTTTCTTTTTCAGGAGCAGGCTGAAAATGTTGGCTCGGTAGCTATTGCTCCCTTGAACTATGCCTTGAGTGAGCCGCAGCAACTGGGCATTCTTGCTTTGGGCAGTAAAGATAAAGATCATTTCAAGGCGAGTATGGGAACCCTGTTTATCAGCTACCTCGGTGATATTTTGAGTCGGATTCTGGCTCGACAATTGCGTTCATGAGCAACTCTCTTTCTGACAACTCAAATAATAGCGACCTGCAGAAGGCTCTGGTCGCTTTTATCGATTACCTTCGCTATGAAAAGCAACACTCCCCTCATACATTGTCCGCTTATAACCGCGACCTGACCCGGGTCATGCAGCAGGCAGAAGCCGCGAACTGCTCTGAATGGAGGGTGGTAACAGAAAAGCAGCTTAAATACTGGCTGGGTCTCTGGCATAACGATGGGCTGTCCAGCCGAAGCCTGCAGCGACTGATCTCGTCTCTCCGTCGCTTTTACCAATATTTATTGGCTCAGGGCGTGGTTGCCAATAACCCGGCGAAGCTTCTGCGTGCCCCTAAAACAGGAAGGCCTTTGCCGGTAACACTGGATGCTGACCAGGTAAACCATCTTCTTGATGACCCGTATGGTCAGGCTGATGGTGATCCGCTTAAGTGCCGTGATCTGGCGATTCTGGAGCTGTTCTATTCTTCGGGTCTGCGTCTGGCTGAACTGGCCGCGCTGAACCTTGAAAATTTCTCGGATGGTTTTTCCCAGGTTCGTGTATTAGGCAAGCGCAACAAAGAACGTCTCGTTCCTGTTGGCAGCAAAGCCCGTCAGGCAATACAACGCTGGTTATCTTATCGGGATCTGCTTGTTAAAAGCGACAGTGGTAGTGCGTTATTTTTATCAAAACCGGGGCAGCGTATCAGTACCCGGCAGATTCAGAATCGAATTAAACAGTTTGCCCGGGAAGCCGGTATGCCGGTGGGTGTTCATCCCCACATGTTAAGGCACTCTTTTGCCAGTCATATACTGGAGTCCAGTGGTGATCTGCGCTCTGTGCAGGAACTCCTTGGCCATAGTGATATATCCACAACCCAGATCTATACCCACCTGGATTTTCAACACCTGGCAGCTGTGTATGACAAGGCGCATCCGCGGGCGAAAAAGAAAAGGGAAGAGTGAAACATTTCCTTATTTCGATTGAGTTAATGCCAATTTGATTTTTCAGATTAGACTGAGGGAAAAATTCAACTTCAGGAATGAGTCTGGTTATGGCAGGGTCAGCATCAGCAATACCGGCAAGTGCAATAGGTCAGCTTCTTGGTAAGTTATCTGTAGGGATTGATGACTCAGTTGAGGCTTCTCGAAAGAATACAGCTTTCGGAAATTCGGTAGAGGCTCAGGAAAGTAGCCTGCTTCTTGAAGATCGGGAAATATTTCGGGATAAGAGGAAAGAACCTGGTCAAACTGATAATAAGGACAGAAAAATTACCGCAGTGAGTCAGGAGGAAAAAAATGGCGTAGATGCTGATAAGAAAGAAAATATAGATGATCTAAAGGATGAAGTTGATGGTCTTATGCATGACATTATAATTGAGGCTGAAAATCAGTTTCCAACCCCTGCAGGACAAGAATTTAGTTTTGAAGAGTGTTTAAATAAAATAACTGAAGGGTATGAGAATGTAATAATTAATTATGATAGTTTTGAAGCTTCTATGGAAGAATTAAACGAGGCTTCGGGAGATTTAAGCGAAAGCATATTGGAAAAGATGTATTTGTTTATTACAGACCCGCAAGTACCGAATGCACCGGAAGATTTATTTCGTGCTAATGGGTTGGGTTTGTCTACGTATTCTGCACAGCCGGATTCCTTTTCAGGTGAGAGTGTAACTCCTTCGAAAGCACACGTAGAGTGCATGTTTAGAGATTTTGATTCCATTTTAGGAAGTTATGGGAGGGTAGCTGATGTTAATAATGGAATTTTTTTGCCTTCCCCCTTCCCGCAACCTGATTTCCCTCAAAGAAATGAGCAGGTACAGGGATATGCTTCATGTAACGGAGATATAGACAGTAGAGCCATGCCTGAAAAGGCAATGAATCACTCGCTTTCGTCTATGCCTGTTCAGTCGGATAATGAATCGAAAGGGATTGCCAAGGCAGGTATTACAAGGCCACAGCAAACGGTTGAACCACCTGCTGATAACGATAACAGGGGGAGCGTCGGGAATTCAGGAAACGTAACTTCCACGACGAATGTAAATAGCGAAGAGCAGTTATCAGAACCTGTTCAGTTGGAAGGGATTAAGAAACAGGAAGAAAATAATAGTTTGGAACGAAGTAAAAAGTGTCTTTTCATGCTGGCGGTATTTTCGAAACTTTTGAAGGGCTTTCCAGATTGGCTCAAGGGGAAGGATAGATCTAAAGATAATTTAAAAAGTAAGTTTTCAGAAATTTTTGATAAAGGCATGCCTGCAGATGGATCATCTGAGGTTGAGCAACTGGAGGCGCTGAAAAATAAAAAAGAAAAGTTAAAAGTGGTACGTTCTCTTTTAGTAGAACTGTCTTCAGCCAATGACTGGATGAATAAGATTAAGTTGTTTGTAGATAAAAAAGACGCTATCAAAGGAATAATTAAAGAGTTTGGTGAGAAAAGTAATAATGATCTTGATAGTTTGATTTTTCGGATGAAGGAAAGAAATAAAGAAACAATAAAGGTGGTTTGATAAAATTTTTTATGGGGTAATTGATAGATTGTACGATATGAAAGATGAAATAAAAAAACGTTGAGGTGTGTGCAAGGAATTTCACGATGGTTGTTTCATCTGTGCCGGGTTCGGAGGGTTTTGCGACAACCGCGAAGGCGGGAATTCATCGCCAGCAGTGGATCCCCGCTTTCGAGGCTGTCGCAAAAGGCTGCAAATGCCGATTTCTACCCCCGCCCCCACCCGTCTTTCCCGCGCAGGAGGCTGTCGCAAAACCCACCAGGAACCTCGTTCCCACGCTCTGCGTGGGAATGCATAGCCAACCACAGGAATCGTGTCTGTGGTTGGGTCCTGGCGCTACCACGCAGGACCCACAGGGCCTAAAAGCGTG
>NZ_JAVRMB020000277.1:0-3750 GCF_031844845.1 Endozoicomonas sp. | reverse complement strand
CAGGCAGCGCATAAACCAGCTGATATCCTGCAATCGCTCCCGGTACTTTTGCGCATATTCATTAATCTGGAGTTGCTCTGCTTCACTCAGCTTTTCATTTTTAAGATAACGCTGAACCAGCATTGACCCATTGAATAATTGCGACCATCGTTTTAAAACCTCACGGTCGCACCATTGCTTTACTTCAGCAGTATTGATGTGCAGCACTAGATGATATGACTGGACATAATGGCGTAGGCACAGACCTCAATAGCAAAGGTATTCACCAACAACTGAAGACGCTCGGTCACCCACTGGCTGCGATGCTCATAGTTTTTTCCCGAAAAATCATCCTGACCACAGAGCCATGCCTGGCGAACACAGCGAGCGATGCAGTGATAGTAATGTGTACTTGCTGTATCGATCAGACTTTTCCTGGGGCTGGTCGTGGGTTCTCCTGTCAGGAATGAAATCAGCACAGGAGAAAAATAGCTCAGTCGCTTGGGGAGTCAAGAATATGGATGTCCTATTCTTTTCTATTCTTTTCTTCAGCAGTATTGATGTGCAGCACCAGATGATAATGATTGGACATAATAGCGTAGGCACAGACCTCAATAGCAAAGGTATTCACCAACAACTGGAGACGCTCGATCACCCACTGCCTGCGATGCTCATAGTTTTTTCCCGAAAAATCATCCGGACCACAGAGCCACGCCCGGCGAACACAGCGAGCGATGCAGTGATAGTAATGTGTACTTGCTGTATCGATCAGACTTTTCCTGGGGTTGGTCATGGGTTCTCCTGTCAGGAATGAAATCAGCACAGGAGAAAAATAGTTCAGTCTCTTGGGGAGTCAAGTATATGGATGTCCTATTTTTTTCCTATTCTTTTCTTTTTTGAGTATATGGATGTCCTATTCTTTTGGTTCAGTCTCTTGGGGAGTCAAGTATATGGATGTCCTATTCTTTCTTTTTGGGGAGTCAAGTATATGGATGTCCTATTCTTTTGATGTCCTATTCTTTTTTATGGATGTCCTATTCTTTTTTTGCTGGGCTTTGAATTGTGTTTGCTGTTGGGCCATTGCACTTCAGACTTGCCACCTTCAAAGGCCAGCATCTGGGCAACTTTGCCCCGGTGGCCACAAATGATGGTGCAGTCGTAATGTTCAATGACTTTATTGAAGACACGCTGAAGCCGTTCATCACAACTGGCCAAATGCCGTTTGGATGACTCGGAATAGTGATACATGGCTCTCTTTTTATAGTGGTGTAGGTTGGGAGGACTTTTGATAATGAGAACACCCTGAAAATTGCTCCTGCATTTTCAGGATACCGTCCTTCCCTGGACATAAAAAAACCGGCGTCAGGGCCGGTTCTTCTGAGGATTTAAACTGATGGAAAGTAAGTGATCGTTAGTTATTCCATCATTGGCTTAAAATCGTACCCTTTGTAACATTGGACTGCAAAGGATTTACGCCGACATTGCTTATGCGAAACCAATTCGTGTAAACAAGTGTTAACCCCCGCACATGTTAACCCGTCAGTTGAGGGTGACATTAATTTTCTACTAATATACAAATTCAAACCAGAATTGACAGGAGTAGATGATGAATAGTGATACACGGAAACAACTGGGACACACTATAAGCCACAGAAAGGTTTCAGGCACCATTCAAGTTCAAACTGGTTCTACACATAATGGTGACTGAAACCAGCGATTCTGAAGTTTTATCTATTTTGGTCAGGGTACTCCGGCTCGATATTGCCTACAAACGTCCAATCCCCGCCCTCAAAGCAATAACTTTTGCTGGAGACATATTTTGCACCCTTGTCAATACAGTCCTGATGCTGAACCGACTGCTGCCTGACTCGGCCCATAATTAAACACTGATCATCCTCGGCACACCCCGATTCCAGCTTAAGACTAATCTGTCCGCTATCCTCAAGATCCTGCAGCGTTTTTCCTGAAGGAATAGGTTTACGAAATTGACCAAATACATACAATTCATCCAAATCACTTTTTTTATTAAAGGTGATCGTCAAAAGATTAGATGATGTTACTAAATGGTCGGGATCGTTCTCCCTGGAATAGCTGAAGCCTCCCCGGGCTTTTTTTACCTTGAGCACAAAACTACACCGATAGCCATCAGCCACGGCAACCTTCACCGCCAAAGATCCTACTTTTTCCGGTAGTCCGTTATCCTCAACGGCTCTTTTTATAGTATTCAGAACAGACTGCATTCGCTCTGCGTGGATATCCAAAACCTGATACGTTCTTAACGTAACCATATCTCCATCTCTAAACTCTTCATCCCATTTGTTGTTCACGCTGAGAGGAGAATTTACACAAGACCCAACTGAGGTCATACCTAGCGTACCGAAATAACGTCTCACCTGGGCAGATAAAACACCTTCTCTCATCGAAGTACCTGCAGAATCCGAAGGCTGGCTATAATAGGTCATCGGTGAATGATATGAGTAAAGACCACTTTCCATGTCGTATTTAACATGAGTACAGCAACCCATTTCAAGTTTAAGATATTTATCTCCCAACCCCTTGATATAATCATCCAATGTTTCACGGTTGTTACCTACCGTTTCAATAAGTTGCAAAGCCCCAATCTGTTGAGCCATCTGTTCGCCAATGGGGAGGTCTATTGCTGGCAGCACATTCCCAGCAATTCCCGATATTTCCTGAACCCCCTGAACCGTAAGGGATGTAGCGCAGTTAATTTTTTCTGACTCGCACACTTTTGAGCTGGTTTCTGGTGTCTGATGACGCTGATCCTCGAGGGGCATAGTCTGTGACACTGCCGTTGTTACCGGTGTCGTAGAAAGAGCGGGAACTGCTAGCACATTCCATTGTGCAGTATAAAATACTGTAAGATGGTCAAGACCTTCAGGATCAGTCACATCAGTTCTCGCATGAAATAAACCCGGCTCAAGGTAATTTACAATTGAGATCTTGCTACCAGTTTCCGCATCCACCATCACCGTTGCACCGTCATTATTTATGAAATGCGACACCACTATAGGAACAGAAGTACTATTATTGCTGATGATATGCGAACTACCTGAGCCTTGTCGGCCTTGTGAGCGGGCCAGCCAGTGATCGATTTTTTTCCATAGACTCTTTTTTGACTTCGACTTGTCACATTTACGATTGATGAGCAACGGGCTCTCAGACCATTGCCCCTTATTCCTAGCTGACAAGTACGTTACTGGTTCAGCTAGCTCTTTCGTCCAACCTGACTGATCAACATCCTGTAGGGAAGAATGAATCGCATTTGTGTTCATATTATTTATTATCATCCAAATATAGCTCCTCAACTATTATTCACTCACCGCCCCCTTTGCCCGGGGAAACACTTGCTGGCCATTACTGACCATGAGATTGACCGTTTAAAATAAAATTAGTTCCCGGCCCAATACCTCACCCACCCTGCGGAAAGCATCACTATAATGCTGAACACCATGTGGGCTTTGACTCTAGGAACTCTATCTGTCTGGATCGCGCAGTAACGGACTACACAGCAACACTGAATACTCACTGGCAGGGGATTCTTAAAAACTAAGAAATAGGACAGCCAAAGAAATCGCACAAAGAAATAGGACAGCCACAATTTTAAAAGAGGCTGTAATTAAAATTGTGTAAACGTTTGTCGTTAAACCTCCAAAGAGGAGAATAACAATGAGCGTTGAATTAGATGAAAAACTGGTTGATCAAATCGTTGGCCAGGTTAAGACTCAGGATGACTTAGCTGACCTCAGT
>NZ_JAVRMB020000276.1:0-11174 GCF_031844845.1 Endozoicomonas sp. | reverse complement strand
CAGGCAGCGCATAAACCAGCTGATATCCTGCAATCGCTCCCGGTACTTTTGCGCATATTCATTAATCTGGAGTTGCTCTGCTTCACTCAGCTTTTCATTTTTAAGATAACGCTGAACCAGCATTGACCCATTGAATAATTGTGACCAGCGTTTGAAAACCTCACGGTCGCACCATTGCTTTACTTCAGCAGTATTGATGTGCAGCACCAGATGATAATGATTGGACATAATGGCGTAGGCACAGACCTCAATAGCAAAGGTATTCACCAACAACTGGAGACGCTCGATCACCCACTGCCTGCGATGCTCATAGTTTTTTCCCGAAAAATCATCCTGACCACAGAGCCACGCCCGGCGAACACAGCGAGCGATGCAGTGATAGTAATGTGTACTTGCTGTATCGATCAGACTTTTCCTGGGGCTGGTCATGGGTTCTCCTGTCAGGATGAAATCAGTACAGGAGAAAAATAGCTCAGTCGCTTGGGGAGTCAAATATATGGATGTCCTCCAACTCTTGGGGAGTCAAATATATGGATGTCCTTCTCCTTTCTTGCTCAGTCGCTTGGGGGGTCAAGTATATCCTTCTCCTTCTTTTCTCCTTCCTTCTCCTTCGTTCTTCCTTTGCTTGGGGAGTCAAATATATGGATGTCCTTCTCCTTCTTGGCAGACGAGTTGCAACACCTCTCCGGCCCTGATGTTTTGCTTAAACTCAAAAAATCCATGGACGACGCCAACGTCCCCATGAAACAGCAGATATTCTATTTAGAGGCCATTGCTAACGACGCCAGTAAACTGATCCCGCTGTTAGACGATAACGGCGCCGCCTGGGCCCGACTGTCTAAAGAAGCCCACGACGCCGGGGTGGTCATGTCTGAAATGGACATCACTGCACTCAGAGAATCAGAAAAAATATTAAGCCGGACGGGTCAGCAAATTGGTGCCAGTTTTGCCAGATTCGTCGTGGGTGCAGCAGATCAGATAGCATGGCTGGGCACTATTATCAGCGACGCCATGATCTACTGGGGCACGCTGTTCGACAGCTTGCCAGACAAGCCGAAAACTTTTGACGGCATGATCGAGCGGGGCGCTGAACTAAAAGACGAGCTGGACCGCATTAATGTCAGAATTGAACGCCTGAAAAACAGCACTGGCAGTTATAACCAGGATGTCTTACTGGCGTCGATGACCGCAAAAGCCGCCGCACTAAAAATAGAAATCAAAGAGCTGACTGAGGCACGCTGGGAATTAGCCGCTAAACCGATCACTCCTGCTCAGCCGGCATTGCCTGATTTTACCGGTATCAAAGGCATTGACTCCGATAGCCAGGCCGATGAGTCAATATCGACAACGGAGGGTGAAAAATAACAAATCCAGCAAGATATCACGACAGAAAGCAAAGAGTCATCTAGAGGAAATGGCAGAGAAGGTCATAACTCTTGAGGTAGATAATAATGAATTAAGGAAAAATGTTGAGAGTTTGCAGGAACAAATCATGTTTACGAAGGCTAAACTAGTAAGACATATTGCGAGCAATACTTCAGCGCAGCAGACGGCTGAACTACCACCATCTTGAATAAGGTTATCAGGAAATAACCTTATTCAGGCCATTCTTGCGTATTTTTCAGTAGGCTATTGGCGTGGAGGTAACCTTGTTTTCAGGGGGCCTCATGTGGCTGATCCATGGCACTTCTCTCTCTCTGCCTGATCAATACTCTGGTACCCAGACCATACTCTAAGTGCAGCAGTCAGAATACAGATTGCGGAGAATCCAAGAGCAAGCTGTGGAAAATAATCAGGCAGCAGACAGAAAAGGACAAACAGCAGAATAGTTTCTGTTCCCTCTGCAAGTCCGCCCAGGTAATACAGGGATTTATGTTTGAAATACGGATCAGAGAGCTGATGCTTTTCCGCCATAATGGCATAAGCAAGAAAGCTGGATCCAGTGCCCATAAAGGAAAAAATAAGCACACAGGCCGCTACAGCATTCGTTGCGGGCGAAGCCAGGGCAAACCCCATAACAATGCCGGAATAAAAAATAAAATCCAGGGTGATATCCAGAAATCCACCCGCATCAGATGGGGTGTTCAGCCTTGCCAGAACTCCATCCAGTCCATCCATAATCCGGTTGCTGAGAATAAGTGCCAGGGCTGGTAAGTAATGTTCAAATGCCAGCAGTGGGATTGCCATCATGCCAATTAGAAAACCGGTGATCGTGACTTGATCTGGCTTGATGCCGTAATGATTCAACCACGAGGCTATTTTTTTCAAGGGAGGCTGAGTGAGTGGCGCTGTCCATTTATCGAGCATGTGATAGAAATACAGTGGTTAACAGGTGTAGCAGCATCATACCGTTAGGGAGTTCCTGTGCCAAACTGCTTCTTCCGCATAGAGATTGTGAACACTTCCCCAGGTGGAGTGAAAATGTGATCAGCCCGTTTGTTATGTTTTTTTGGCTTGTGTATAGTCCCGCTGTTAAGGTTTTCAGAATAAGACTCCCCTTACTAATAAGGTGAGTCAGTCGTCTTGGTTAACAGTGGCCTGCTATTAAGCCATGGTCAGGAAAAGGTGGATATCATTGCATCCCGACAGTGGCAAACTCAGGGTTATACGTCATAACCCGAAGCGTGATCGGTTAATTCGAATTCTTCTATTGATCTTTATTGCTTTACTGGGTGGTTTTGCCTATTGGTATGGTGGTAGCCATGCTGGCCAGAACCTGAACAAGGCGCAGCAGCAAAACCTGAGCCTGGTCAATCAGGCTCAGGTTTTACAGGAAGAAAATAACGAACTCAGGCAGCGGCTGGCTATCCTGGATAGTGGCAGCAAAATGGATCGTGAAGCCGTCAATCATGTTCGCTTGCAGGTGAAGCAGCTGGAAGATGAAAAGGAGCTGCTGCATAAAGAGCTGACCTTCTTCAAGAGCATTCTGGCACCGGAAGATATGTCAACGGGTGTTCGGGTTGCCGGGTTTAGTTTGCTAAAGGGTGATGCGACCGGACAATATCGTATGCGCCTTGTTATCTCACAGGTAGCCCGAAGTAATCCGTTTCTGAAGGGGACACTATCGGTATCGCTACTTGGAGACAAAGAAGGGAAGGCTCAGGCCATTCCGTTGCAGCAGCTGGCTGGACAGAATCAGGTAACAACACGTCTGGGCTTTCGTTATTTTCAGGCTCTGCCCGGTGACCGGGAGTATCTTGACTTCAATTTGCCAGAAGGTTTTCAGCCGGCAGAGGTCAAGGTTGTGGTGCAGATCACCAGTGGTATCAGGCAGAGTTTTGAACAAATTTATCAATGGGATAAGGAGCTGGTAGCGGATGTTCGGCAAGAGCAAAGCAGCGGGTAATGTCAGTAATAAACATGGCAGCACTACCCTCATATCGTCAGAAACAACTATTACCGGCGATATTCACTTTACCGGTGCAATCCATATAGAAGGGCGCGTAAAGGGCGATATTTCAGCAGATCATGGGCTGTTGACTATTGCTCATAGCGGCAATGTGGAAGGTGATGTGCGTGCCCAGCGAATAGTGGTAGACGGCCATGTTTATGGCAATGTGTTTGCAGAAGAGTACCTTGAGCTTGCTGCAAGAGCGGTGATTACCGGTAATGTATTTTACCGTGTGATTGAGATGACCAAGGGCTCTCAGGTTAATGGCAGCCTTGAGCATCAACCTGATGGCGTGCCAGCGGGGCCGCAGCCTCTGCTGGAGCGCTCTGATGTCTCTGATGCTGAGATATCGGTTGGTGCAGTTATCGAAGCAGAGAATAGTTGACTATAATGGTTGGTTACTCGGATAATAGCTGACTGATGAATAAATAACGGGTCGCTGGCTTAACGGGTTATAAATGGATGATAGCTTGGGCCAAAGACCACGGCACGGGAGAGTCAATGAGCGTAGTAGAAACAGTGATACCTGAGCCAATCAGTGTTACGGAAGCTGCCGCCCGCAGGGTATCTGAATTGCTGGCAGATGAAACCGAAGAAAATCAGAGGCTGCGGGTGTATGTAACCGGTGGGGGCTGTTCCGGTTTTCAGTACGGCTTCACTTTTGACAGTGAACTGGCGGATGATGACACTCTGATTATCAAAGAGGGGGCGCCTGTTGTTGTGGATTCTCTGAGTTATCAATACCTGGTCGGCGCAGAGATTGATTATGAAGAGGGGCTGGAAGGCTCGCGTTTTCTGGTTAAGAACCCCAATGCCAAGTCTACCTGTGGCTGTGGGTCTTCGTTTTCCATTTAATGGAAAACGGAGCAGCTCTGGCCGGGGCTGAATTTATACCAGCTGATCCATGGATGCTTTCAGGGTATTAGCGGAATGTTGAATCCCGGTCATTTCTTTTTCGTCCAGTCGTGGCGTAATAATATTCTCAACACCGTCACTGCCGATGATGGTTGGCAGACTCAGACAGACATCACTAATTCCATACTCACCATTTAGCCTGACCGTAACCGGCATAACGCTGCGCTGATTATCCCGAACGGTTCGAATAATATAAGCAATCACCAGCCCAATGGCCCAATTGGTATAACCTTTATTGGCAATAATTTCATAAGCAGCATGCTTCACTTTTGCGACGACCTCTGCCATGGCCTCCTGATCGTACTCCCGACCATTAATGGCATTGCCCCGAATGCCAAGGCCAGCCACTGAAGCAGAGCTCCAGATGGGAACCTCGGAGTCGCCGTGCTCACCAAGAATATAGGCATGAACCGATTGGGGAGATACATCATAATAGCCAGCCAGTAAGGTTCGAAAGCGAGAAGTATCCAGTAAGGTACCCGTGCCAATAATCAGATTATCAGGCCGCTGGCTTAAACGCTGCATGGCATGGGTGAGAATATCCACAGGGTTACTGGCAATCAACAGCATGGCGTCGGGGGCATGGCGGTCCAGCTCTTCAGCAATGGCTTCAAAAACCTTGATGTTCCGCTGTAGCAGATGCAATCGGGTTTCATCCGGGCTGGACTGGCTGACACCGGCGCAGATAACGATAATTCCGGCACCATCCAGGTTTGAGAAATCACCAGCAGTGACCTCACAACGTCCAACCAGTGGCTGACCATGCATCAGGTCCAGGGCTTCACCCTGTGCCCTGTCGTGGTTTTTATCCACAAGTACAATCTGATTGGCCAGCTTTTGCTGAAACAGGGAGTAGGCTGCCGCCATACCAACAAAGCCGGTGCCAATAATGCCGATTTTATTCATATTCATGGGATAATGCCTGAGCCTGTGAGGTGTACACTGTTAACCCATAAACTGAAAAAACAGCGTACCTCAAGAATGTGATAGATAATTGCTACGGTAATTATACAGTGACTGATGTTTTTATCAGAATGAGAAGACCGTGCTTGACCAATATTAATTTAGTCTTCGTTGGTCGTTTTTGGTAGTTCATATAGTAGTATCCAATTTTATTTAAGCTGTTAATAAGTATAAAGCTGGCTGGGTTTTTTAATTATCTGGTGAAGATGTTTTTGATTTGTTTTTTTATGATTGTAATAAGTTTTTATTTTCGATGGTAAAAAAAATATTCTCTGATAGTTTTGTCTTAAGATTTTTAACTTTGATTTATTGATTGGTTATGAGTCAGCTTAGTTGTTAGATGATAATTCTGGAAAGGTAATGAATGAATTAGCAGTTGATACCAGACGTAATAGTTTTCATAGTGATTTTAAGGAACGAACTTCACCTAAGAAAGAAGGTGATACAGGAACTCGCTCTGTAAAACAGGGGGGTAATGTTTCCAGACAGATGTCCGTACATGACACTGATCAGCCTGTCGCAGGTGAGGTAAGTTTATGTCGAAGGGCAGTTCGTTATGGTGGTCAGGTCGCGTCCCACCTCTCAAAATTTGATAGGTTTATGCTGACGACTATTAATGGCTTGTCTTTGGCGGCGGCGATAGGCTTGCCTTTTTTGGTTCCTGATAGTGAAAATGGTGAGATGTCAATTGGCGCGCAAGTCGGACTGATAGCGCTGGTCTTTGACTTTATGGCAAACCTTGTCATTGTTATTCCAGCCATGGTGTCAGCTGATGAAGAATCTTATAAGGCTGATAAATCAAGAACTCGGGATGCTGAGCTGGTCGGGGATGTTTCTAAAAAACTCTCGGATAACATTCAAAAAAGGTTGTCTGCATTTCCGGAGGTTAAGGATCTATTGCTTAACCGTATTATTGATCATAGTACAGGTAAGCCGCGAGATGAATTTGCTAAAGGCGTTCTCAGTGTATTGCATCATAAAGATTTCACGATTTTTAATTCTATGATAAGTGAAGGTGTTACTGCTGGCCCTTCTGGAAGTTCTTTAAATGAAAATACTGTCCTTAAGGATCTATTGATTGACGTGTTTTCTAATGCACATGGTGGAGGAAAGTGTGTTGGGAATAAGCCTTCAGATGACGCTACTCAATTAATAATTACTGATAGCAGGAGAGAACGGTTAAAGCCTGAAAAAGAAAAGCTAGATACCATCGTCGAGGAGGTGGCCTTATTAGATAGAGAGACTATTTCTACCAGGCAAGCTGTGGTTTCTTTTATTAACATGAATATCGACGATATTCCTTTACTGTTTATTGATAATAGTGATGATGAGGTGGAAGAAGCCCGCAATGCAAAGGGGAAGGCATTACTGCATAAACCCGACAAAACCAACGATGTTGATCCGACTGCTGTGGAAGAAAAGCCTTTTGTGGCTGGTAGTGTATCAGGTGATATGTTGCTGGCAGCAGACCCGCTTCCTTTCACTATTGTTGAGATGAGTTATCCCTGATAAACGTTACCGATTAAAACAGGTCGGTAAAGATAAGGTCTGCCTCAGGCAGGATAAACACCGCCAAGCACACGCAACCCTGATGCCCCGGTAACGTCTGGAAGGTTGCCGGGCAGGTTCAGAATATTCTGCTGTGCCAGCCAGGCAAAGGCGATGGCTTCAACCCATTGCGGGTCGACACCCAGATCAGAAGTTGACCCCAGTCGTTTATTTGGCATCTCTTTTCTTAGCATTGTCATCAGGGTTTTATTATTGGCTCCTCCACCACAGACAAAGACTTCCCCAGTCTCCGGCCCATGTTGCTTTATGGCATCAGCAACACAGCGGGCAGTTAAACGGCAGAGTGTTGCCTGAATGGTGGTTGGTGACAGCCCGCTGAAGCCTTCAAGCATTGAGCTAAGCCAGGCAGGGTTGAACAGCTCACGGCCCGTACTTTTGGGCGCGGGTAGCCGGAAAAATGGCTCACTCAACAGGGTTTCCAGCAGAATCGGGTCATGAGGTTCCTGTGAGGCGTGAAAACCATCTTTGTCGTAAGGCGTATTCCACTGCTGTTGACACCAATAGTCCATTAACAGATTGCCGGGGCCGGTATCAAAACCGGTAACCGGGCTCTGCTCGCTACCAGGCGGCAAGATAGAAACATTGCTGATACCTCCAATGTTTACCACCACACGGTGAGCTGTTTCGCTGGTAAAAACGGCACGGTGAAAGGCGGGTACCAGGGGAGCTCCCTGACCGCCAGCAGCCATGTCCCTGCGCCGGAAATCCGCAACCACGGTTATACCGGTTTGCTCCGCCAGGATATTGGGGTCACCAATCTGCAGTGTGTAACCGAGCTCTGGTATATGTCTGATGGTCTGGCCATGGCTGCCAATGGCCGTAACCTGTTCAGCTGTCAGGCCTGCCTTTACCAGTAGTGATTTCACGGTTTGGGCTGAAACACGGGCTATGGCAGGGTCAACTTCGGCAAGCCGGCGAATTTCATCGTTGCCAGACTGACAAAGTTGTTGAATTTTCCCTTTTAGCTCTGAAGGCCATTCAGTCGTGTGGGTGGCAAGGAGAACCGGGAGTGGGCCATCAAAACGAACAGCAGCTGCATCCATGGCATCCAGACTGGTACCTGACATGAGGCCTACATAGATTTCCGACATGGTTCACCCTGCGTAAAAATATTGCTCTGGGAACACAAAAGTCACTAAGAACCGATCATGCCGGAGCAATTATCGGTCCTTAGTGACTTTGTGGTTCAAATAATCAGTGCTGATTACTGGGTAGCCAACAGAATCTCATTCTGCTTCTCGAGCCGGGCAATCATCAGCTCAGACCTTTTCCTGAAATTTGCGATCTCACTTTTAGCAATGGGCTTAGCATCCGGAAGCTTCACTGTCATTGGGTTTCTGTGCACTCCATTCACCCGGAATTCATAGTGCAGGTGAGGACCGGTGGCCCAGCCAGTTTGGCCAACATAAGAGATGATTTGCCCCTGACGAACTCTTTGTCCTTTTTTCAGCCCGGCCAGTTTATTGCCATGAGCATAGATGGTGACAATGTTATTGGGATGCTCAATAAAGACCACGTTACCATAGCCATTTTGCCAGCCAGAGAACTGAACACGACCATCACCTGCCGCTTTAATGGGCGTGTTCATGGGGGCTGCATAATCGACAGCCCGGTGAGGGCGCTTGGTTTTAAAGATGGGATGCAGGCGGTTCGGGTCAAAGCGGGAGCTGATTCGGGTAAAGTCTACCGGAGTGCGGAGAAAAGCCTTTTTCATGCTTTTTCCGTCCGGAGTGTAGTAGTCAGTATCACCTTTACTGTCGGTGTAACGGACGGCGGTAAAGGTTTGCCCCTGGTTGGTAAAGCTGGCTGCCAGAATGTCACCATCACCCAGCTTTTCACCTTCCAGAAACTTTTCTTCATAGATCAGGTGAAAGGTATCTCCACCCCGAATATCCTGAACGAAGTCGATATCCCAGCCAAAAATACCGGCCAGCTCCATGGTCAGGTTCTGGGACAGGCCTGCTTTCTGGCTGGCAAGAAAGAGTGAGCTATCAATAGTACCGCTGGCGTAGGTAGGACGAATTTCCGGTGCAAGGTTGATCTCTTCCGCCTGGTAGCCATCATCGGTTTTATTGAAGAAGATGCTGTCGAGTCTGGATTGAACATAGCGAAGCTGGGTCAGGTTACCTTCCTGGTTGACCCGGAACTCCAGAATTTCACCCGGGCGTATACGCCCCAGAGACTTTCCATATTTTGGTGTACTGGCGATTTGATAAACAACGTTGGCGTTGAGCCCCTGGCTATCGAATAAGGTGGAAAGGTTGTCGCCGGACTTGATGGTGACGTTATGCCAATTGCCTAACTGCTGTTCCAGGTCATAAGCCGCTTTTGCCAATGCTTTGGCTTCCAGCTCCTGTTTCAGCTCCTCAACCGTCGCTTCTGCTTTGTCAGCACCCGGTGTGCTGGTAAAGGGGTCAGGCTGTGTATCACGGTTACTACTGATCAGTCCGGAATCTGATTCGGGAGGCTGAAAAGCATCAATAGTCATGGAGATTTCACTGCGTTTGGCTTCAACTTCGGCAGAAGGCAGAAGAGCCATCACTCCCATGATGCTGGCAGCGATGGTACTTACCAGTAGCAAGTGTCGCTTGGGAAACTGCTTCAGGCGCTGGTTGATTCGTGTGGCGCCTTTCGGGATGGCTTTATTCATTAAGGTTTTTAACACTGTCGGTGATATGCAGATTAAAAGTACTGACAGGTAAATTATAACGGTAAAAAACACCGTAAGTCATATCCGTCAGAAAAGGTACGTCAATACAACGGTAATTATTATTTTTTCTGACAAGTGTCTTGATTATCACAAATTGTATTATGGCACCAGTGTCACTGGCATCGGAGGCTGAAAACAAGATCGGAAAGTCAGTGGGGGAACAACAATAGACTGAGATTGTTGTTCATTATTGAAGCTGGAACTCTACATGACAAGGCAATGTTGATGGCATATTTCCCCTGAATGGGCCTGGATGAATTGGGCTGTGAGGACTTGCCTGCGATTGTTCTGAAGCCTGTTGTCTGGGGTGGGGTGATGGTGCTGGTTGTGAGAATTGAGGCGCCAGCGTGTATTGCTGAACGACTTGGGAAGGGACGTTTTGTCGATCAGGTTGGGATGCTGACGGGTACGGATATTGTCCGGCAATTTGAGGAACTGGAACTGTGTAGGGTGCTTGTTGGGAGTAAGTATGCTCTGGAACTGGTGGGTATTGGGACTCGAAAGCTGCCGGAGGCGGCCCGGGTTGTTGATTGTTCAATCCTGCTTGAGAGGGTTGGCTTGCTGGATTTTGTTGCAGAGGTTGTGTGTTTTGATCTGGTTCTATAACCAGGCTCATTGATTCTGGTTGGAATTGTAGCGGAACAGGAAGATCAGGCGAGGATTGCCGGGGGTTAAAATCTGCTGGTGTGGGAGCTTGCAGGGGCGGAGCTGGTTGAAATTTTTGTAATGTATCAGCCGGTGTGTCGAATGTTATAAATGGTTCTGCTCCACATAAACGTGGCAGGTTGAGAAGTGTACCCAGGGGGCCGAAGATAAAATAGGGGGTAAAAAAAGCACAGGCTATACCCCCGAAACCTTCAACACTTAGCCAGGGTTTTTGTTGATTAGTCGCCAGAACGGATTTTGATAAAGAGTTGGTCAGTTTTGTTGCATCTTCCCGGACATATTCTTCCCAGGGCAGGTTTTCTGGCTTTGTACTGTTTGTTATTTGATCATGTGTTTGGCTTTGTACTGGCTGAACCGTTCTATTATCCAGATTCTCGTGAGCATATCGGAGTAAACCTTTAAGCCCTCCTACAAGCCAGCCCCCTAATGTGACCGCATAAACCGTGACTTTCCTGCCCGCAAAACAGAGACACTCCGTTACGGTAGAAAGCCCTCTTATAACAACCCTGGCGGCATCAAGCGCTGAAAAGTTTGAAGTCGCTTCTTTAGGCTCTGTCGTTGGCCCTGGTGCCGGGGATGATGCTGGTACTTTAGTTGGTGTTGTTACTGGGGGGTGGGCAGATGTAAAAACTGGAGCTGACATCGGAGGGTGTAGAGAATAATCCACAGATTTCTCCTTTTATTAAGTCAGTCGGCGGATGATTAAAAGCAAGTGAAATAGAGCCTGCCAGGGTAAATCTCTAATAAGGGAAGCTGCAATCAAGAATATACCATCGTCATCCCCGCGAAGGCGGGGATCCACTGCGTGGTAGATTCCCGCCTTCGCGAGAATGACGGAGGGCTGGTACTTTCCAATGCCACTTTCCTAAAGCCTTGCCCGGCCAGAATGTCACAAACTCACAAGCTCTTTGGACTGGTTCGACAGTTAGGGTTTAACTTTAGTTCCAGTTGTTTGAGGTA